>NZ_JBVIQN010000026.1:0-132580 GCF_055577005.1 Streptomyces sp. NPDC033221
CGCATCAGCGTGCTGTTCGCCATGCTCCGCGACAGCACCCTCCACGAACCCCGAACCCCACGCCTCGCTTGACGAAAGACATAGAGGCACCCCCCGGGCCCCAACCGGCCCTTGCCGTACCCGAACGCTCAGTACCACGACCCCCGCCCCGGCGGCAGCGAGCCGATCTCCGCCAGGTCCCGCCGGTCCAGTACGAGCCCGGCCGCCGCCGCGTTCTCGGCGGCCCAGTGTTCCTTCTTCGTCCCCGGTACGGGCACGACGTGCGGCCCCTGCGCCAGTACCCACGCCAGCGCCACCTGCCCCGGTGTGGCCCCGTGCCGCGCGCCCACCCGGCGCAGCCCGGCCACCACCGGCTGGTTGGCGGCCATCATCTCGGCCGTGAAGCGCGGGTGCCGGGCCCGTATGTCCTCCGGTTCGAAGCCCTGACCGGGTGTCAGTGTGCCGGTGAGGAAGCCGTTGCCCAGCGGCATGGCGGCGAGGAATCCCACGCCGCGTGTGACGCACCATGGCAGCAGGGCCTCCAGCGCCTCCTTCGACCACACCGACAGCTCGGCCTGCACGCTGCTGACCGGGAACACCTGCTGGATGCGTTCCAACTGCCGCAGTGTCCCGTCGTACAGCCGCGTGCCCCGGCGGCGCCCGGCGCGCGCGCCCACCGCGCACAGTCCCAGTGACCGCACCTTCCCGGCCGCCACCAGCTCCGCCATCGCGCCCCAGGTCTCCTCGATCGGTACCTCGGGGTCGGTCCGGTGCAGTTGGTACAGGTCGATGCAGTCGGTCTGCAGGCGGCGGAGCGAGGCGTCGCAGGCCCGCTTGACGTAACCGGGACGCCCGTTGGCGACGATGTGCTGTTCGCCGACCAGCAGCCCGACCTTGGTCGACACGAAAGCTTCCGCGCGGCGCTCCTTCAGGGCCCGCCCGACCAGCAGTTCGTTGGTGAACGGCCCGTACATGTCGGCGGTGTCCAGCAGGGTGCAGCCCCGGTCGAGGGCGGTGTGCACGGTGCGCAGCGAGCTCTCGCCGTTGCGCTGCGACTCGGTGTACCCCCAGCTCATCGGCATACAGCCGAGTCCGATTGCACCCACTTCGAGCGCTGTAGCCCCGATTGTCCTGCGCTCCACGTGGCCGTGCCTCCATCCCCTCGCCCCCGATCAAGGGCCTGACCAAACTAACGTCTGAGGACGGAGAGGCATCGCATAGCCTCTGGCCATGGCACCTGCAGACCCGCGCACCGCCGCGAACGACGTATGGCTCCCGATCCCTCCCGACGAGGTCGGCGGACTGCCGGACGGCTTCGACTACGTCCATTGGGACGCCGGGCCGGAGTTCCCCGCCGACCCCGCGCGCTGCGCCTTCTACGTGGTCCCGTACATGAAAAGTCCGGAGGCGTGTGTACGCCCGCTGCCGGAGATGACGGGGCTGCGCGCCGTACAGACCTTGACCGCCGGCATCGAGCACATGCTGCCCGCGCTGCACCAGATGCCTCCCGGGACCCGGCTGTGCAACGCCCGCGGCCTGCACGACGCCAGCACGGCCGAGCTGGCGCTCACCCTGACGCTCGCCTCGCTGCGCGGCATCCCGGACTTCGTCCGCGGCCAGGATGCGGAGCGGTGGCTGGCCGGGTTCCGGCCCGCCCTCGCCGACCGGACGGTGCTCATCGTGGGTTACGGCTCGATCGGCAGTGCGATCGAGGACCGGCTCACACCCTTCGAGTGTGCGCGGGTGGCGCGCATTGCGCGCACCGCACGTGAGACCGTGCGCGGGCCCGTGCTTCCGCTCGCCGACCTGCCCGCCGAACTGCCCGGGGCGGACGTCGTGATCATCACCACGCCGCTCACCGACACCACCCGCGACCTGGTCGGTCGCGATTTCCTGGCCCGCATGAAGGACGGAGCGCTGCTGGTGAACGTCGCGCGCGGCGCCGTCGTCAACACGGAAGCACTTCTCGCGGAACTGAAATCCGGGCGGCTGCGGGCGGCCCTGGACGTCACCGATCCGGAACCGCTGCCCGCCGGGCATCCGCTGTGGCACGCTCCCGGCGTGCTCATCACTCCACACGTCGGTGGCCCCAGCTCTGCCTTCCTGCCCCGCGCGAAGCGCCTCGTGAGGGATCAGCTGGCGCGCTTCGCCTCGGGTGAACCCCTGGACCACGTCGTGGCTACGGCCGGGTGAAACCTTCCCGAACCCCTTGCGGGTAGCTCTACGGGGCCGTACGACTGCACTGGGTATCCGCATCCCGCCAACAGTCACGCTGCGTAGAGAGGCTATGTCCCTGAGTGACGAACCTGGTGTATCGTCCGAGCGGGGGCCGTGCCGGGCAGTGATACGGCGCAGCGCGAAAGACCGGAACCGAGGGGGGCGACGGGCGATGTACGGCCGATGGGCGATTCGCGAGACAGGCAATCCGCGATCTCCCGGGGGGACACCTCCGGGTCCCTGGGCGCGCCGGGCGCCGGGCGCGCACCGACCACCACGAGGTCGTGCGGTGGACGGGAGGAGAGGGCGGTGAGCGCCACGGGCGCGGTCCTCACCCGGCCGCCGGTGCAGACCGGCGGCGCACCGGGCGTGGTCCCGCAAGTCGTGCTCGCGGTGGTCTGCGGCGGCTATGCCGTCGGCGCCGCACTGGGCTGGGGCTCTCCCGAACTGGCGCTCTTCATGGGCGACTTCGGGCTCAGCGTGGCCGCCTTCGCCGCGGCCGTTTCCTGCTTCCTGTACGCCCGCAGGCACCACGGCCGGTTTCGACCCGCGTGGCTGCTGTTCGCCGCCTCCTCCACGATGGCGGGGATCGGCAACGGCGTCTGGGGCTGGTACGAAGTCGTGCTGCGCGAGCCGGTGCCGAGCCCGTCGCTCGCCGACTTCTGCTTCCTGCTCTTCGCCCCACCGGCCATCGTCGGCCTGCTCGTGCTCGCCAAGAGGCCCGTGAGCAAGGCCGGCTGGGTGTGCCTGGGACTGGACGCCTGGCTGATCGGCGGCTCGCTGCTGACGCTCTCCTGGAGCCTGGCGCTCGCGCACACCGCGCACTTCCAGGGCCAGAGCGTGCCGCAGGGCGCGCTCGCGCTGGCGTATCCGCTGCTGGACATCGTGCTGGTGAGCATGGTGCTCGCGCTGCACTTCAAGCGCTCCTCGGCGCACCGCTCGGCCATCAACACCGCCATCGCGGCGCTGGCCCTGACGGTGCTGTGCGACGCGCTGTTCAGCTCGCCGCTGCTGCGCGAGCACTACCGCTCCGGACAGATCCTGGACGCCGGCTGGTTCGCCGGTTCGATGCTGCTCACGTACGCGCCCTGGGTGGCCCGGCGGCTGCCCGGCGGCGACACCGCGGCCGCCGCTCCCGAGCGCGCCGCACCCCGCACGCCGCCGGCCACGGCCACTTCCGCGGCGGCGGCCGCCGCCACCCGGCCCATCGCCGGTTCGCTCGCGGCGCTCACCCCGTATCTGGCCGCCGCCGTCTGCACCCTGGGCATCCTGTACAACGTCCTGGACGGCCGCCGCATCGACCGCGTGGTGCTCTTCACCGGCTGCACGGTCGTCCTCGCCCTGGTCGTACGCCAGGGCATCATGCTCCTCGACAACATCACCCTCACGCAGGAACTGGCCCAGAAGGAGAACCACTTCCGGTCACTGGTGCAGGGCTCCAGCGACGTCATCATGATCGCCGCGCCGACCGGGATACTGCGCTACGTCAGCCCCGCCGCCGCGGGGGTCTACGGCCGGGACGCGGAGGATCTGGTCGGCTCCGAGCTGGCCTCCCTCATCCATCCCGAGGACCTGGGGCGGGTGGTGCACGAGGTGCGCAGATTCCTCGCCGCCCGGCCCGAGGACGAGCCGACCACGCGTATCGAGTGCCGTTTCCGTGCGGGGGAGCACCGTGCGGGCGGCGAGAAGTGGCTGAACGTCGAGTCCACGGTCAACCGCCACCACGGCGGCCTCATCTTCAACTCCCGTGACGTCACCGAACGCGTCCGCCTCCAGGCCCAGCTCCAGCACAACGCCTCGCACGACGCGCTCACCGACCTGCCCAACCGGGCCCTGTTCACCGAACGGGTCAGCCAGGCGCTGACCGGCCGCCGCGCCACCGATCCGGGCACCGCCGTGCTCTACATCGACCTGGACGGCTTCAAGCAGGTGAACGACACCATCGGCCACCAGGCGGGGGACGAGCTGCTGATCCAGGCCGCCCGCAGACTGGCCGAATCCGTACGGGCCGGGGACACCGCCGCGCGGCTGGGCGGCGACGAGTTCGCCGCGCTGATCATGGGCGACGGCTCCCGGGACCACACCGTCCGCGAGCACCGCATCCTGGAGGTCGCCGACCGGCTGCGCATCCGGCTCTCCGACCCGTACAAGATCGACGGCCGGGACGTACGGGTCGCCGCCAGCATCGGTGTCGCCTTCGCCGAGCCGGGCATCACCCCCGGCCCGCTGATGCGCAACGCCGACCTGGCCATGTACCGCGCCAAACAGGCCGGCAAGGGCTGCGTCAAGCTGTACGCACCCCAGATGCAGGCCGATGTGGTGCGCCGCGCCGAACTGGCCACCAAACTGCGCACCGCTCTGCACGACGGGGAGTTCGCGCTGCTCCACCAGCCCGTGGTGGAACTGGCCGGCGGCCGGATCACGACGGTCGCCGCACTGGCCCGGTGGCGCTCCGCCCAGGGCATACTCTTCACCCCCGCCGAGTTCCTGCGGGTCGGCGACCGCGGCCGGCTCAAGGAGGACGGCGACCGCACCGCCGAGCTGGGCCGCTGGCAGCTGGAGGAGGCGGTGCAGCAGGCCGCCGGCCGGCACCGGGCGGGCCATCCGGTCCCGGTCGCCGTCCGGATCTCCGCGCACCGGCTGCTCGACCGGGCGCTGCCGCCCAAGAGCATCGAGGCCCTGCTGTCCCGGCACGGCCTGCCGTCCGGGTCGCTGGTCCTGGAGCTGGCGGACACCGATCCGCGGATACCGCTGGAGGAGCTGGAGCGGCGCCTGGTCGCGCTGCGCCGCCTGGGGGTGCGGATCGCCCTGGACGGCTTCGGCAGCGGCGCGGCCGCCATCGGGGCGCTGCGGCGGCTGCCCGTCGACGTGCTGCGGCTGGACCGCGACCTGGTGGACGGGGTGGTGGACTCCGCCCGACTGCACAAGATCACTTCCGGCCTGCTGCGGATCGCCTCCGACCTCGGTATGCAGTCCGTCGCGGACGGCGTCGACCTGCCCGAGCAGATCGTCGCGCTGCGCTCCATGGGCTGCACGCACGGCCAGGGCATGGCCTTCTCCGGACCGCTGGACGAGCACCGGCTGCGCCGCGCGCTGACGCAGGGCGGCTATCCGGTGCCGGGTCCGGGGAGCGAGGGCCGGGCGGTGGTGCTCAGCGGTACGGGCCTGCCGGTACGCCACGTCAAGACGGGCCGCGAACCGGTGTCACCCGGACGGGTGCTGGGCGAACTGCCCAGGCGATTCGGGCCTGGTGACGGCCGGGACGGCGCGGAGGCGGCCATGGTGCGGCCGCCGCTGCGCCCAAATAGTGAGACCTCCGTCCCACCCACTTGACACTCCCCAGGCACCAGGGGGAGGGTCAGTTCCATGCGCACCCGAATTCTCGTACTTGGACAGCGCGTCGGCTGAAGCTGGGTCACCTGAGAATCCCAGCGCTCCGCACCGGCGCGCTCCCCTCGCTTGCCTCACGGCACGAGGGGTTTTTTGTTGCATAACCACCCCCATACCCCACCAAAACCCTCAGCTTCGAGAAGAGACGCAGATGACCGAGCAGGCCACCGGGGCCCACCATCCGCAGCCGCGGGCCCGTAACTCCGGCGGAGCACCCACCACCGCCGTGGAGCACGTCACGGGCGCGCAGTCCCTCATCCGTTCGCTCGAAGAGGTCGGGGCCGACACCGTGTTCGGCATTCCGGGGGGCGCCATCCTCCCCGCGTACGACCCGATGATGGACTCCTCGAAGGTCCGCCACGTCCTGGTCCGCCACGAGCAGGGCGCGGGCCACGCCGCCACCGGATACGCGCAGGCCACCGGCAAGGTCGGCGTCTGCATGGCCACCTCGGGACCCGGTGCCACCAACCTCGTCACCCCGATCGCCGACGCCCACATGGACTCCGTCCCGATGGTCGCGATCACTGGCCAGGTCGCCTCCAAGGCGATCGGCACCGACGCCTTCCAGGAGGCGGACATCTGCGGCATCACGATGCCGATCACCAAACACAACTTCCTGGTCACCGACGCCGCCGAAATCCCCCGCACCATCGCCGAGGCGTTCCACATCGCCTCCACCGGCCGCCCCGGACCGGTCCTGGTGGACATCGCCAAGGACGCCCTCCAGGCGCAGACCACCTTCTCCTGGCCGCCGCACACCGACCTGCCCGGCTACCGCCCGGTGACCAAACCGCACGCCAAGCAGATCCGCGAGGCCGCCCGGCTGATCACCGAGGCCCGCCGCCCGGTCCTGTACGTCGGCGGCGGGGTGATGAAGTCCGGCGCCACCGCCGAACTGAAGGTGCTGGCCGAACTGACCGGCGCGCCCGTCACCACCACCCTGATGGCCCTGGGCTCCTTCCCCGACACCCACCCGCAGCACGTGGGGATGCCGGGCATGCACGGCGCGGTCGCCGCCGTCACGGCCCTGCAGAAGTCCGACCTGATCGTGGCGCTCGGTGCCCGCTTCGACGACCGGGTCACCGGCAAGCTGGACTCCTTCGCCCCGTTCGCCAAGATCGTGCACGCCGACATCGACCCGGCCGAGATCGGCAAGAACCGCGCGGCCGACGTGCCGATCGTCGGCGACGCCCGCGAGGTCATCGCCGACCTGGTCGTGGCCCTCCAGGCCGAGCACGCCGCCGGCCACGCCGGCGACTACACCGCCTGGTGGAAGGACCTCAACCGCTGGCGCGAGACCTACCCGCTGGGCTACGACCACCCCGACGACGGCAGCCTGGCCCCGCAGCAGGTCATCCAGCGGCTGGGCGAGCTGGCCCCGGAGGGCACGATCTACGCGGCCGGCGTCGGCCAGCACCAGATGTGGGCCGCGCACTTCATCGACTACGACACGCCGTCCACCTGGCTGAACTCCGGCGGCGCCGGGACGATGGGCTACGCCGTCCCGGCCGCCATGGGCGCCAAGGCCGGACAGCCGGACCGTACGGTCTGGGCGATCGACGGCGACGGCTGCTTCCAGATGACCAACCAGGAACTGGTCACCTGCGCGCTGAACAACATCCCGATCAAGGTCGCGGTCATCAACAACGGCGCCCTCGGCATGGTCCGCCAGTGGCAGGCCCTCTTCTACAACCAGCGCTACTCGAACACGGTCCTGCACCGCGGCCCCGAGGACTGCCTGGCGACCGCGGAGGTCTCCGGCGGCGGCACCCGCGTGCCGGACTTCGTGAAGCTGGCCGAGGCGATGGGCTGCGTCGCGATGCGCTGCGAGGACCCGGCCGAACTGGACACGGTGATCGCCAAGGCGAACGCGATCAACGACCGTCCGGTGGTGGTGGACTTCATCGTCCACGAGGACGCCCAGGTCTGGCCGATGGTCGCGGCCGGCACCTCCAACGACGAGGTCATGGCGGCCCGCGGGGTCCGCCCGGACTTCGGCGACAACGAAGACGACTGAGACGCCGGGACGCGCGAGACACGCGGATAACAAGAGAGAAGACCGACCATGTCCAAGCACACGCTCTCCGTCCTGGTGGAGAACACCCCCGGCATCCTGGCCCGGATCGCCGCCCTGTTCTCCCGCCGCGGATTCAACATCGACTCGCTCGCCGTGGGAGTCACCGAGCACCCCGACATCTCCCGCATCACCATCGTGGTGAGCGTCGAGTCGCTTCCGCTGGAGCAGGTCACCAAGCAGCTCAACAAGCTCGTCAACGTGCTGAAGATCGTCGAGCTGGAGCCCGGCGCCGCGGTCCAGCGGGAACTGGTGCTGGCGAAGGTGCGCGCCGACAACGAGACCCGCTCGCAGATCGTGGAGATCGTCCAGCTCTTCCGCGCCAAGACCGTCGACGTCTCCCCGGACGCGGTGACCATCGAGGCGACCGGCAGCAGCGACAAGCTCGAAGCGATGCTCAAGATGCTGGAGCCGTTCGGCATCAAGGAGTTGGTGCAGTCCGGCACCATCGCCATAGGGCGCGGCGCCCGCTCCATCACGGACCGCTCGCTGCGGGCCCTGGACCGCTCCGCGTGAGTGGTCAGGCGCCCGCCGGACCGCATCGCGAGACCCCCGAACCCTTCCTTCCCCGCCCGACGTAATGTGTCGGGCAACCAGCTAGATCCAAGGAGATACCCGAAGTGGCCGAGCTGTTCTACGACGACAACGCCGACCTGTCCATCATCCAGGGCCGCAAGGTCGCGGTTCTCGGCTACGGCAGCCAGGGCCACGCCCACGCCCTCTCCCTGCGCGACTCCGGCGTCGACGTGCGCGTGGGTCTGCACGAGGGCTCGAAGTCGAAGTCCAAGGCCGAGGAGCAGGGGCTGCGCGTGGTCAGCCCCGCCGAGGCGGCCGCCGAGGCCGACGTCATCATGATCCTGGTGCCGGACCCGATCCAGGCGAAGGTCTACGAGGAGTCCGTCAAGGACAACCTGAAGGACGGCGACGCGCTGTTCTTCGGCCACGGTCTGAACATCCGCTACGGCTTCATCAAGCCCCCGGAGAACGTCGACGTCTGCATGGTCGCCCCCAAGGGCCCGGGCCACCTGGTGCGCCGCCAGTACGAGGAGGGCCGCGGCGTGCCGTGCATCGCGGCCGTCGAGCAGGACGCCTCCGGCAACGCCTTCGCGCTGGCCCTGTCCTACGCCAAGGGCATCGGCGGCACCCGCGCCGGCGTCATCAAGACCACCTTCACCGAGGAGACCGAGACCGACCTCTTCGGCGAGCAGGCGGTGCTCTGCGGCGGCGCCTCGGCGCTGGTCAAGGCGGGCTTCGAGACGCTGGTCGAGGCCGGCTACCAGCCGGAGATCGCGTACTTCGAGTGCCTGCACGAGCTGAAGCTGATCGTGGACCTCATGTACGAGGGCGGCCTGGAGAAGATGCGCTGGTCGATCTCCGAGACCGCCGAGTGGGGCGACTACGTCACCGGCCCGCGGATCGTCAACGACGCCACCAAGGCCGAGATGAAGAAGGTCCTCGCCGAGATCCAGGACGGCACCTTCGCCAACAACTGGATGGCGGAGTACAACGCCGGCCTGCCGAAGTACAACGAGTACAAGAAGGCCGACGAGGACCACCTGCTGGAGACCACGGGCAAGAAGCTCCGCAAGCTGATGAGCTGGGTCGACGACGAGCAGTAAGCCGTCCGGCACGGGGCCGTGGCAGCCGCCGCGGCCCCGTTCGCCATGACCGGCCACGTCAGCGGCCGGTCAGCGGTCCGTCAGCGTCGTACGCGACGTTGTCCATCCCGGCACACCACTACCGGGTGATCCTTCCGAAACGGCGGATGAACGGACGGGGGCCGCCACTACACTGCACACCACAAGCGCGTCAGGCTCACAGCGTCGTGCGTCTTCTCGCGGCTGCCCCCTTCACCGCCTTCGGCCGTCGGGACGGCCGTCCTCCCCCGTAGCCACAAGGGGCACGGGAGGGGCCCCCAGGACTAGTGAGGACTGAAGACCACGTGAGCTCGAAACCTGTCGTTCTGATCGCCGAGGAACTGTCGCCCGCCACCGTCGACGCCCTCGGCCCGGACTTCGAGATCCGGCACTGCAACGGCGCCGACCGCGCCGAGCTGCTGCCCGCCATCGCCGACGTCGACGCGATCCTCGTGCGCAGTGCGACCAAGGTCGACGCCGAGGCCATCGCCGCCGCCCGCAAGCTCAAGGTCGTCGCCCGGGCCGGCGTCGGCCTGGACAACGTCGACGTCTCCGCCGCCACCAAGGCCGGCGTGATGGTCGTCAACGCGCCGACCTCCAACATCGTCACCGCCGCCGAGCTGGCCTGCGGCCTGCTGCTCGCCACGGCCCGCAACATCCCGCAGGCGAACACCGCCCTGAAGAACGGCGAGTGGAAGCGCAGCAAGTACACCGGCGTCGAGCTGTCCGAAAAGGTCCTCGGCGTGGTGGGCCTCGGCCGGATCGGCGTGCTGGTCGCGCAGCGCATGTCGGCCTTCGGCATGAAGATCGTCGCGTACGACCCGTATGTGCAGCCGGCCCGCGCCGCGCAGATGGGCGTCAAGCTGGTCTCCCTGGACGAGCTGCTGGAGGTCGCGGACTTCATCACCGTCCACCTCCCCAAGACCCCCGAGACCGTCGGTCTGATCGGCGACGAGGCGCTGCACAAGGTCAAGCCGTCGGTACGCGTCGTCAACGCCGCGCGCGGCGGCATCGTGGACGAGACCGCGCTGGCCAGCGCCCTGAAGGAGGGCCGGGTGGCCGGCGCGGGCCTGGACGTGTACGCCACCGAGCCCTGCACGGACTCCCCGCTGTTCGAGTTCGACCAGGTCGTCGCCACCCCGCACCTCGGTGCCTCGACCGGTGAGGCGCAGGAGAAGGCGGGCATCGCGGTCGCCAAGTCGGTGCGTCTGGCGCTGGCGGGCGAGCTGGTACCGGACGCGGTCAACGTCCAGGGCGGCGTGATCGCCGAGGACGTCAAGCCGGGCCTGCCGCTGGCCGAGCGCCTGGGCCGGATCTTCACCGCGCTGGCCGGCGAGGTCGCGGTCCGCCTGGACGTCGAGGTGTACGGCGAGATCACCCAGCACGACGTCAAGGTGCTGGAGCTGTCCGCGCTCAAGGGCGTCTTCGAGGACGTGGTGGCCGAGACGGTCTCGTACGTCAACGCCCCCCTGTTCGCGCAGGAGCGCGGTGTCGAGGTACGCCTGACCACCAGCAGCGAGTCGGCCGAACACCGTAACGTCGTCACGGTGCGCGGCACCCTCTCCGGCGGCGACGAGATCTCCATCTCCGGCACGCTGGCGGGCAACAAGAACCAGCAGAAGATCGTCGCGGTCGGTGAGCACTCCATCGACCTCGCGCTCGCCGACCACATGGCCTTCCTGCGCTACGGCGACCGCCCCGGCGTCGTCGGCACGCTCGGCCGGATCCTCGGCGAGGCGGGCATCAACATCGCCGGGATGCAGGTCTCGCGGGCAGACGCGGGCGGCGAGGCACTGGTCGCGCTGACCGTGGACGACACGATCCCGGCGCCGGTGCTCGCTGAGATCGCGGACGAGATCGGCGCCACCTCGGCGCGTGCGGTCAACCTCGCGGACTGAGCCGCGGAGGACGCGTTCCACCACCGGGCCCGGGCCCCGCTGCGGCGGAGTCCGGGCCCGTTGCCGTGTGCGCCCGGCCACGGCGGGTGAGGGATGGCCCGTCACCCGTTCGGCGTAGTGCCCGCGGAGGCCGGGTGCCGCGCAAACTCGCCGTGGCGCCGGTGTTCCGGGGGTCTCGCGGGGTTTTCCGAGTCGCTGCGTGCCGCCAGGCGGCGCGCAATGGGAACTGCGCGTGCCCCCTGCCGGCGCGCGCGGAAGGAGAGCGACGCCATGAATGCACCCCTGGGTGAGAACCCTCAGGATCTGGCCGGCATGAATGTGGTCGACAAGGAGGGCACCAAGGTGGGCTCGGTCCAGCAGGTCTACCGGGACGATGCCACCGAAGCGCCCGAGTGGATCACTGTGCGCACCGGCCTGTTCGGCATGAAGGAGACCTTCGTACCGCTCGCCGGATGCCGGCGTGTGGGCGACGAGATGCAGGTCCCGTACACCAAGGACCAGATCAAGGACGCGCCGCGGATCGAAGCGGACGGCCATCTGGAGCCGGCCGAGGAGGAACGGCTGTACCGGCACTACGGCATGGCGCGGCCGGGCACCGCACCGTCCGGCACGGTCCCGGGACGCACCACGGCCACCGGCGCCGGGATGGGCACCGCCGGCGCGGCGGGCGCGGCCGGTATGCGCCGGCCCGAGGAGCGCCGCCGGGAGCGGACCGAGTCCGCGCCGCTGGCCGGCGCGGGTGCCGGTGCGATGGCCATGTCCCGCGGCCGGGACACGGACGCCAAGCGCGCCAAGGAGCAGAACCCGGAGATGCTCATCTCCGAGGAGCACGTGGAGCTGGGCACCGAGTCGCACGAGAGCGGCCATGCCCGGCTGCGCAAGCATGTGACGGCCGAGGAGGTGCACCGCTCCGTACCCGTCAGCCATGACGAGGCCCGCATCAGGCGCGAGAAGATCAGCGAAGAGGACCGCCGCAAGGGGCGCACCCAGCAGCCCGAGCTGGGCGACGGCGAGCTGGACGTCACGCTCTACGAGGAGCAGGTCGTCGTCCGCAAGGAGAACGTGCCGGTGGAGCGGATCCGGCTGGAGACCGAGCGGGTCACCGAGCAGCAGGAGGTCAACACCGAGGTCCACCGGGAAGAGGTGGAGTTCGACGACGGCAAGGGCACCGGCCGGCGCGACCGGCGGGGCCGGGGCGGCCAGGGGCCCGAGCGGGGCCGCGGCGGTCCGGGGCCCGAGCGGGACCGGTAGGCCGCAGGCATCCGCGGCGCCGCCGCTCTCTCGGCCGTCGCCGTATCACGGGCCCGGCCCGCCGCCTGTACAGCGCGGCGGGCCGGGTTCCGAACTGGCGGGGGGCCGGGAGCGAGCTGGACGTCTGTATGAGACGCCCGTCCGGTACAGCTGCCCGCCGGGCATAGGCTGACCGCATGGGACACCGTGAAGACCTGCTGGAAGGGGCCAAGCGCTGCCTCCTGGAAAAGGGGTACGCGCGCACCACCGCCCGCGACATCGTGGCCGCCTCCGGCACCAATCTGGCGTCCATCGGCTACCACTACGGCTCCAAGGACGTCCTGATGCGCAAGGCGCTGATGGAGTCCGTCGAGGAGTGGGGGACGGGACTCTCCGCCGCGGAAGAAGCCGGCGGCGGGGAACCGGCCGGTGACCCCGTGGAGCGCTTCGCGGCCGTGTGGGACCGGATCCTGCGGAGCTTCCTGGACCAGCCCGGTTTCGTCGCCTCCCAGGTCGAGGTGCTCGGCCTGCTGCCCCGCGACCCCGAACTGCGCGCGGCGCTGGCCACCGTCCTGCCGGAGGGCGGCGAAGGCCTGGTCGCGGTCTTCGAGAACGTACCGGACACCGAGGTGGACGCGGAGACGGCGCGGGTCGTCGGGTCCTTCTACCAGGCGCTGCTCACCGGCCTGATGGTGCAGTCCCTGGTCGACCCGGCGGCGCTGCCTTCGGGCGGCGAACTCGTGACGGCGATGCGGCGGGTGCTCTCCGGCACGGTGCTGGGGCCGGGTGCGGACGGTGCCGGGGACGAGGCCGGCGGACCGGCCGGTTCCTGACCGTACGCGGGCCGTCGGCCGGCCCGGTCCGTGTCCGTCTGCGTCGGTCAACCGGCTGAGAGCGTTCGGTATTTGACCGTTCAGCACTTGTCCGGCCGTGTCGCCGCGTTCTAGGCTCCCCGTACGGGACCAGGCAGCAGCTGCCGTCGGGCCCGGATCTCCCAGACCCAGAGGTCGCCGAGCACCACGCACCCAAGATCGGCCGGAGATCCGCGCCACGCAGCGAACAAGCGACTCCGGCCCCGCCCTTCCCGGCCTGTCCAGCCAGGGGTCCTCCCGCGCACCCCCGGCCCACCAGGAAGGGCGGCCACTGCCAGGCGAAGGGGAAGAGGAGCCCCGGCGTCCGGCAGCCGGTCGCCGCCGGTTTTCCGGTTCTTCTCCCGGCGGCGGCCGCACCCTCACGGGTACGCCGTGGCCCCACCGGGGCCCGGGTCCCCGCAGACTCATATGGTCCGTCCGGATGCGCCGTCTGTCCAGTACTCAACAACCGGCCTGTTGACGGCCGGAAGCGCGATGCCACGGTACGCGGGCGGACGCTCACAGACGTGCCGTCTTCAGCGCCATGTGGAGCAGCAGCCGGTCGCCCCCCTCGTCCAGATCGAGCCCGGTCAGCTTCTCGACGCGGCCGAGGCGGTAGTACAGCGTCTGGCGGTGGATGCCGAGCGCCTGGGCGGCGCGGCCCGCCTGTCCCGCGCAGTCCAGGAACACCTCGGCCGTACGGGCGAGTTCGCTGTGCGAGGGCGTCAGCAGCGGACGTACCGTCGCGTCGGGTTCGGCCGACGGCAGGCCCGTCAGCAGGCGGTACGAGCCGATGGCGCCCCACTCGGCCACCGGGCCCAGCCGGGGTTCCGCGCGCGCGGCGCGTGCCGCGGCCAGCGCCTCCTGCCAGGCGGCGGGCAGGTCGGCCAAGTCCCGTACCGGCGTGCCGAGTCCGGCGGCTCCCGGCAGGGTACGGGCTTCCGCCCCGGCCGGTGCCAGGCCCCCGACGGCGCGGGGCGAGCGCAGCAGGTGCTCGGCCACCGTGTGGGCCGCTGCGAGGGTGGACGGCGAACGCAGCCGTACGAGAGCCGCCAGCGACGGGGCGTCGGCGGTCGCGCGCGACGGCGCGGTGGGGGCGGAGCGCCGCCCTCCGGAAGCGGCCGACGCGGCAGCCAGGGCCGGGCCCTCCTCGGTGGCCCCGTTCGCGGCGGGCAGCGCGCAGGCTGCCAGCAGCCCCGGCAGGTTGGGCAGCGGCGCGTGATCGGATTCCGGGACGTCCCACGGCGTCACCGCCACCACCATCAGAGGCGCGTCCGCCGCGGACCGCAACCCGTCGCGCAGCGCGCCCGCCGCGGCGCCGCGCTGCGGGGTACGCGAGACCAGCAGCGCGCGCAGCAGGTCGCCCAGCTCGGCGCCCGCACGGGCCTCCGCCGCCAGCAGGGCGCCGATGCCCGCTGCCGACTCCATCGCCTGCTCGATACGGGGGTCCGGCGGCGCGCCGCCACCGCCCAGCTCCAGGTCGGTCAGATGGCCGTCGTCCAGCAGCCACACATACCCGTGCACGATGCCGCGGTGGCGCACGGGCAGGCAGATCCGGCCCTTGAAGACCCCGGCCGCCGGATCGGGCGGGATGCGCAGCGCCGTCTTGGCGCGGGCGATGCCGAACGCCTCGAACCAGGCCCGTACCGCCGCCGTCGAGCGGCGCTGGAGGATCGACCGGGTCCGTACCGGGTCCATGACCAGGTCGTCGTCGCCCTCGTGCGCGCCGAAGGCGATCAGCCCGAAGTCGCGGTCCTCCAGGGTCGCCGGGGCGCCGAGGGCGGCCGAGATCTCGTCCACGAGCTGCTGGTAATCGCCCCGCATCTGCCGCGTGGCTCCCTTCCGGTCGCGCGGCAGGCCCGTACGGCCGCCGGTGTCCGTGCGGTCACCGGGGGAGAGGGTCCCGCCGGTGCCGTTGTGGTCATTCCCCATTCTCATACATCTGTCTGAGATCCCGGCCACGAAGGCCAGACAGCTGTCGATGGCCGCGAAGTAGCGAGATCCTTAAGTTTCAGGTGGCTCATCTCGCCGTCGCGCCCGCCTGCCAGGCGCCCGCCCGGCTTGTCATCTTGAATCGTGGAGGTGCCCCGTGCTGGGTCCCGTGCTTCTCGCAGCAGCCCGCAGCGACAGCATCCGCCGTGTCGTCTCGGCCGCCCCGGTCACCCGTCCGGTCGTCGACCGGTTCGTGGCCGGTGAGCGGCTCGACGCGTCCATGGCCGCCGTGCGGTCCCTGGCCGACCGCGGCATGGAGGTCACCCTCGACCACCTCGGTGAGGACATCACCGATCCGGCCGAGGCGCTGCGCAACCGCGACGCCTACCTCCAGCTGACCGCCGCCCTCAAGGACCTGGGCCTGGGCGCGCGCGCCGAGATGTCCGTCAAGCTCTCCGCCTTCGGACAGGCCCTGCCCGGCGGCCACGAGCTGGCCCTCAAGAACGTCACGCCGGTCGTCGAGGCCGCCGCCGAAGCCGGCACGACGGTCACCCTGGACATGGAGGACCACACCACGGTCGACTCCACCCTGGCGATCCTCGGCGAGCTGCGCGCCCGCTTCCCGCAGACCGGCGCCGTGCTCCAGTCCTACCTCTTCCGCACCGAGGACGACTGCCACGCGCTCGCCGGGGAAGGCTCCCGCGTGCGCCTGGTCAAGGGCGCCTACAAGGAACCCGCGACGGTCGCGTTCCAGGACAAGCGGGAGGTCGACAAGGCGTACGTACGCTGCCTGAAGATCCTCATGGCCGGCAAGGGCTACCCGATGATCGGGTCGCACGACCCGCGCATGGTGGCGATAGGCCAGGAGCTGGGCCGCCGCTTCGGCCGCAAGCCCGCCGAGTACGAGTTCCAGATGCTGTACGGCATCCGCGAGACCGAGCAGCAGCGCCTGGTCGCGGAAGGCCACCGGATGCGGGTCTACATCCCGTACGGCACCGACTGGTACGGCTACTTCATGCGCCGCCTCGCCGAGCGCCCCGCCAACCTCGCGTTCTTCCTGCGCTCGCTCCTCACCAAGAGCTGAGCGGCGGCCCCGGCCCCGCCGGACCGCACGCGCCGGGCCGCCGTACGCGGCCGGGCGCCCACAACTTGACGCACCCGCACACCCCCGACCGAAGGAGACGGCCGACATGGACGCCGTGACCCACGTCCCCGCCCCGTACAACGAGCCGGTGCACGGCTACGCCCCCGGCTCCCCGGAGCGCGCCCGCCTGGAGGCCAAGCTCAAGGAGCTGGCCGGCAACCCGATCGACCTGCCGATGACCATCAACGGCGAGAAGCGGATGGGCGGCGGCGAGCGCTTCGACGTCGTCCAGCCGCACAACCACAAGGCGGTCATCGGCACGTACGCCAACGCCACCCGCCAGGACGCCCAGGACGCGATCGACGCCGCCCTGGCCGCCGCCCCGGCCTGGCGCGCCATGTCCTTCGACGACCGCGCCGCGATCCTCCTCAAGGCCGCGGACCTGCTGTCAGGACCGTGGCGCGAGACCATCGCCGCCTCCACGATGCTCGGCCAGTCCAAGACCGCCCAGCAGGCCGAGATCGACGCGCCCTGCGAGCTGGTGGACTTCTGGCGCTTCAACGTCCACTTCGCGCGCGAGCTGCTCCAGGAGCAGCCGCCCATGCAGCCGAACGGCGTCTGGAACCGCCTGGACCACCGCCCGCTGGAGGGCTTCGTCTACGCGATCACGCCCTTCAACTTCACCGCCATCGCCGGCAACCTGCCGACCGCGCCCGCCCTCATGGGCAACGTCGTCGTCTGGAAGCCGTCCCCCACGCAGACCCACTCCGCGATCCTGCTCATGCAGCTCCTGGAGGAGGCCGGCCTGCCCAAGGGCGTCATCAACCTGGTGACCGGTGACGGCAAGGAGGTCTCCGAGGTCGCGCTGCCGCACCCGGAGCTGGCCGGCGTCCACTTCACCGGCTCCACCGCCACCTTCCAGTACCTGTGGAAGGCGGTCGGCGAGAACATCACCAACTACCGCTCGTACCCGCGCCTGGTCGGCGAGACCGGCGGCAAGGACTTCATCGTCGCCCACCCGACCGCCGACCCGGCGATCCTGAAGACCGCCATCACCCGCGGCGCCTTCGAGTACCAGGGCCAGAAGTGTTCGGCGGCCTCCCGCGCCTACATCGCGCGCTCCACCTGGGACAACGGCTTCAAGGACGACCTGGTGGCCGAGGTCGAGGGCCTCACCATGGGTGACGTCACCGACCTGTCGAACTACATCGGCGCCGTCATCGACGACCGCTCCTTCGCCAAGAACAAGGCCGCGATCGACCGCGCCAAGCAGGACCCGACCTGCGAGATCGTGGCCGGCGGCACGTACGACGACTCGGTCGGCTACTTCGTGCGCCCGACCGTGATCGCCTGCTCGGACCCGGAGAACGAGGTCTTCAAGACCGAGTACTTCGGCCCGGTCATCGCCGTCCACGTCTATGAGGACGCCGACTTCGACACGATGCTGGAGCAGATGGAGTCCGCCTCGGCGTACGCCCTGACCGGCGCCGTCCTCGCCAAGGACCGCCAGGTCCTGGCCGCCGCCTCCGAGAAGCTCCGCTTCGCGGCCGGCAACTTCTACCTCAACGACCGCCCCACCGGCTCGATCGTCGGCCAGCAGCCCTTCGGCGGCGGCCGCGCCTCGGGCACCAACGACAAGGCGGGCTCCAAGTTCAACCTGATCCGCTGGATGTCCCCGCGCGCCATCAAGGAAACGATGGTCGCCCCGACGGACTACCGCTACCCGCACATGGGCTGATGCGATAGCCGTACGACGCCGACGGCCCGGCGCCCCCACCGAAGGGGGCGCCGGGCCGTCGGCGTACCGGCGTCCGATCAGCCGTCGCCGCGTGGCGGGCCGGTGATCGAGGCATCGATGACGAAGCCTTTGGCGGGGCCTTCGGGGATGGCGATGCCGGTGCCGTAGGGGACGCGGTGTTCGGCGGCGTAGCCGGCTTCGCGGGGGCGAGGGGTGGTGAATACGGTGACAGTGCCGCGACGGTCGTGGGTGTCCAGGAGGACATAAACGGGGATGCCCGCTCGCGCGTAGGCCCGGCGCTTGCGGTCGCGGTCGCGGGTGATGCCGTCCTGGTCGGGGGCGACCGCTTCAGCGATCACGGGCACGGCGGACGCACGGATGCCGATGTCGTCCTGGACGTCGTCCTCATCGGTGTCCCTGAGCGCGATCAGGACGTCCGGGATCCAGGCATCGCGGCGGTGCACCACGTACATGCACTGGTAGGGCACGTACAGGGTGCCGGCCAGGTGCTCGCTGAGCGCATCGCGGAGCCTGTTGGCTCTCCCGGCCTGCGCGAGGTGCCCGGTCCGCCACACTTCGATGAACCCTTCGACGATCTCCGTGCGGAAGCCTTCGGGGGTCTCCAGAGCTTTCCACGCCTGCCACCGGGCCTCTTCGAGTTCCGAGGGAACGTCGGGGTCGAGCAAGGCCATGGCGTGGCTCCTCCGTGCGTCGGGCGCGCCCGGCCCCATGGCACAAGCCACGCCGCCACGCTACGGAGCCGTGTCCCCGGGCCGCCGCCCGACCTCGACCGATCACTCGAATGTGCACCTCAGGCCAGAGCTTGTCTCAAATAGTAGGAAGCCCAAGTAATTGTGCAGACATCACGGCTCCGCTGGCCTAGCTTTGTAGGAGCTGAACGTTCCGCTCCATCGAGCGGTGGCGGGTGCGGCCCGGTGTGTGCGTGCAGGTGATCCCTGCTGATGCCGTGGCCCCCGCCGATGTCGGCCGATTCCGGAAGGACGCTTCCGTTCATCTCTCTCGGAGCTTTGGCGTTGGAGGCGCATCATGACCAAGACCGCTGTCCGCAGGATCCGGCACTCCGCCCGTGCGACCGGCGAGGCCGACCGCAAGAACGCCGCCGCCGCGCTCCAGCGGGCGCTCGACCGCCGGGACAACGGCGGCTCGACCGGGCACTGAGCCCGGGAGCCGTCCGTGTGGGCGGGGGCGCGGCGCGCGACCGCGCGCCCGCGCCCGCCTCAGCCGCGCCGGGTGACCTCGAAGCGGTCGATGCTCTCGCCCGACTCGGCGAGCGCGGTGACCTTCATCCGGGGCCGGTGGCCCGGCAGCACCTCGACCGCGATGAAGGAGTAGCCGGTGTAGCGCACCCGCGACCACTGCACGGCTTCCTTGACCTTCACCTTGCCCTTGGCCCAGTGGTACGTGTCCACGTGGTCGAGGTCCTTGACGTGGCCCTCGTAGCTGTCCGGCACCGGGAAGTCGTACAGCGACTTGCCCGCGCCGCCGGCCGTGACGTACACGATGCCTTCGCGCGAGGAGTCCACCGTCTCGCCGATGGGCATCTTCTTGGAGACCCGGCCGCCCTTGATGGCGTCGGTCCGCTCGTAGACATGGTTGTGGCCGTTGACCACCAGGTCCACCTGGTGCTTCTCGAAGAGCGGCAGCCAGGCGTCGCGCACTCCGCCCTCGGAGGCGTGCGAGTTGGTGGTGGAGAAGGCGCAGTGGTGGAAGAAGACGACGATGAAGTCGATGCCCTTGGCGGCGCGCAGTGCGGCCAGCTTCCGGTCCAGCCACTTGGTCTGCTTGCCGTCGGTCACGCCCAGGTTGGCGGGGATCTCGTACGAGACGTCGTTGGCGTCGAGCGCGACGACGGCGACGTTGCCGTACGTGAAGGAGTAGACGCCCGGCGCCTTCTCGGCGTCCGGGCCGTTGTCCGGCAGGCTCCAGCGGGCGTTCTGGCCGCCGTATCCGTTGGGGGAGTACCAGGCTTCCATGTCGTGGTTGCCGGTGGTCACCATCCACGGCACGGTCTTGGCCACCGACTCGGTCTGCGCGAGGAACTGGTCCCACTGGCGCGCGTCGTAGGTGTCGTGGTCGGTGCCGGTGCCGTCCGGGTCGGCGTAGCAGATGTCGCCGGCGTGCAGGTGGAAGGACGGGTTCTGGCCCAGGATGAGCTGGTCGTTGGCGAGTGCGTGGTAGCTGACGCCCTGGTCGCCGAAGGCGGTGAAGACGAACCGTTCGGCACGGGCCGGGGCGGTACGGAAGGTGCCGAGGGTGCCGAAGTGGCGGGAGTCGGCGGGGTCGAAACCGTCGTGGCCGACGCCGTAGTAGTACGTCGTGCCCGGCCGCAGGCCGTCGAGCGCGGCGTGCAGGTAGTACTGGTCCACCGCGGGCAGCTTCTTGCTCAGCGCCGGCGTGTGCAGCTCCCGTACCTCGGCGTGGATCTTCCGGCTCAGGTCCCAGGGGCGCAGCCCCACCCGCAGGAACGGCCGCTTGACCGCGAACGGCACCTGCCAGGAGACGCGCATCTGGTGCCTGGGGTCCGCGCCGAAGGCGAGGTGCCGGCCGAACGGCGCGACCACCGAGCCGTGGACCGCGCCGGTGGCGGGGGAGGAGAGCAGGGTGGGGGAGGCGGCGGCCTGGGCCGGGCCCGCCAGCAGGCTGCCGCCCGCGACGGCGCCGGCGGTGGCGGCGGAGGTGCGCAGCAGTCCGCGGCGGGTCAGTTTCGTACGGAGGTACTCGTGCTGCTCGGGCATGCTCATACGGCTCGCGAGCGGTTCGGGAATGCCCACGCGTGGTGTGTCCATGAAGCGCAACGTCGCATTCTCGTTCGACGGGCCGGGGCCTTGCGGGTGAACGGCAGGTGTCCGCCTGCTCATGTGTCCGCATGCCGGACGGCACGTGTCAAGAAATGGGACGGAGAGTAGGGTCCAGACATGTCTCGCAGCATTCGCCTCGCAGTGATCCCCGGTGACGGTATCGGCCAGGAGGTCGTGGCCCAAGGACTGAAGGTCCTCGGCGCGGTCCTCCCGCAGGACGTCAAGCTGGAAACAAAGGAGTACGACCTCGGGGCCCGGCGATGGCACGCCACCGGCGAGACCCTGCCGGACGCGGACCTGGAGTCCCTCAAGGAGCACGACGCGATCCTGCTCGGCGCGATCGGCGACCCGTCCGTACCGTCCGGCGTCCTGGAACGCGGCCTGCTGCTGAAGCTGCGCTTCGCCTTCGACCACTACGTCAACCTGCGCCCCTCCAAGCTCTTCCCGAACACCGCGACGCCGCTCGCCGGCCGTCCCGACATCGACTTCGTCGTCGTCCGCGAGGGCACCGAGGGCCCGTACACGGGCAACGGCGGCAGCCTGCGCACCGGCACCCCGCACGAGGTCGCCACCGAGGTCAGCCTGAACACCGCGTACGGCGTGGAGCGGGTGGTCAGGGACGCGTACGAGCGGGCCGACGCGCGGCCGCGCAAGAAGCTGACGCTGGTCCACAAGAACAACGTGCTGGTGTACGCCGGCCACATGTGGAAGAAGATCTTCGACAAGGTGGGCGAGGAGTACCCCGAGGTCACCACGGACTACCTGCACGTGGACGCCGCGACGATCTTCTTCGTCACGCAGCCCGAGCGGTTCGACGTGATCGTCACCGACAACCTCTTCGGCGACATCCTCACCGACCTCGCCGCCGCCGTGACCGGCGGCATCGGCCTGGCCGCCTCCGGGAACATCAACCCCACGGGCGCCTTCCCGTCCATGTTCGAGCCGGTGCACGGCTCGGCGCCGGACATCGCGGGCACCGGCAAGGCCGACCCCACGGCCACCGTCCTGTCCACCGCCCTCCTCCTGCGGCACCTCGGGTACGACGCCGAGGCGGCCCGTATCGAGGAGGCCGTCGCCGCCGACCTCGCGGAACGGGGCGAGACCCCCCGCACCACCGGCGAGACCGGCGACGCGCTCGCCGCCCGAGTAGCCGGCTGAGGCCCGCCGCTCGCCGAGCGAACAACCGCTGACCCACAGCGCCGGGCCGTTCCCAGCCCGGCGCTGTACGGCATTTCTGCGACTGTGCTACCGCCGGGTTGGGTGCGACCATCGACCCCTGGCAGGCGCACACGGAACCGCCTTCGGCACCCCGGCGTCCCACCCTCCCCGCACCACGGCATTTCCGTCCCCGGTACCTCGGGAGCGATAATCGAACGTGGAGCCGCTGTACGAGGGGAATACCGGACGTCCTGTACCGACAAGGACTCCGTGAGCGCGGCCCCACAACCTCACCGGTGAAGGACACGCACTCATGACGACGCCCACGATCGAGCTCAAGCCCTCCTCCCACCCGCTCTCCGACGCGGAACGGGAGCGGGCCCTGGCCAGCCCCGGCTTCGGCCGTTACTTCACCGACCACATGGTGACGATCAAGTGGACGGAGGGCCGCGGCTGGCACGACGCCCAGCTGGTGCCGTACGCCCCGCTGTCCATGGACCCGGCCAACATGACGCTGCACTACGCGCAGACGATCTTCGAGGGCCTCAAGGCCTACCGCCAGCCCGACGGCACCGTCGCCACCTTCCGCCCGGACGCCAACGCCCGGCGCTTCCAGGCATCCGCGCGCCGCCTCGGCATGCCCGAGCTGCCCGTCGAGACGTTCATCGAGGCCTGCGACGCCCTGGTCAAGCAGGACAAGGACTGGGTGCCGACCAACGGTGAGGAATCCCTCTACCTGCGCCCCTTCATGATCGCGAGCGAGGTCGGCCTGGGCGTCCGGCCCGCCAACGAGTACCTCTTCATCGTGATCGCCTCGCCGGCCGGCGCCTACTTCACCGGCGGCGTCAAGCCGGTCTCCGTCTGGCTCTCCCGGGAGTACGTGCGCGCCGTGCGCGGGGGCACCGGCGCCGCCAAGACCGGCGGCAACTACGCCGCCTCCCTCGTCGCCCAGGCCCAGGCCGCCCAGCACGGCTGCGACCAGGTCGTCTGGCTGGACGCGATCGAGCGCCGCTGGATCGAGGAGATGGGCGGCATGAACCTGTACTTCGTGTACGGGAACAAGATCGTCACCCCGGAGCTGTCCGGCTCCCTCCTCCCCGGCATCACCCGTGACTCGCTCCTGAAGATCGCCACCGATCTGGGCTACGAGGCCGCCGAGGGCCGGATCTCCGTCGAGGACTGGAAGGCCGCCACCGAGGACGGCTCGCTGACCGAGGTCTTCGCCTGCGGCACCGCCGCCGTCATCACCCCCGTCGGCTCCGTCAAGTCCGAGGCCGCCTCCTGGACCGTCGGCGACGGCAAGCCCGGCGAGGTCACCATGAAGCTCCGCAAGGCCCTCCTGGACCTCCAGACCGGCGCCACCCCGGACACCCACGGCTGGATGCATCCCCTGGGCTGATCCCGGTACCTGATCACTGAACGGCCGCCCGGCACTGTGCCGGGCGGCCGTTCAGTGTTTGGGGAGCGGTTGTTCGGCGGGTGGGGAGCGGTCTTGGGTGACGAGTGCACGTATTTGAGTGCTGATCAAAAAATGAGGGCTAGGTATCGTCAGACTATTGGCAATAAGGGCCCTACTAGTTAGAGTGACGCACCAAAGTGCGCCGCATCGAAACGGCGCCACCGCGCCGCGCACGAACCGCGGGGCGGCCCGGACGGGGGCCGCCCCGCCCCGCTCCGCCCCGGCCTGCCGCCCCGCCCCGAGTCCGGAGGACCCCATGACCACCCCCGCCGCCGACGGCTTCCGTATGCCCGCCGAGTGGGCGCCGCACGAGCGGACCTGGATGGCCTGGCCCGGGCCGAACGCCACCTTCGGGGAGGAGGACGGCGAGGCGCTGGAGCGGGCCCGCCGGGCCTGGGGCGCCGTCGCCCGTGCCGTGCGCCGGTTCGAGCCGGTCACGGTCGTGGCGGGCGCCGGGCAGGCGGACGGGGCGCGGCAGTTGGTCGGGCCGGGGATCGAGGTGGTCGAGCGGGCTCTCGACGACGCGTGGATGCGGGACATCGGGCCGACCTTCCTGACGGACGGGAAGGGGCGGCTGGCCGCCACCGACTGGGTGTTCAACGGGTGGGGCGGGCAGGACTGGGCCCGCTGGGAGCGGGACGCCGGGGTCGGCGGGTACGTGGCCGGGCTGGCCGGGGCCCGTACGTACCGTTCGTCGCTGGTCAACGAGGGCGGCGGGCTGCACGTGGACGGCGCGGGAACGGTCCTGCTCACGGAGACCGTGCAGCTCGACCCCGGGCGCAACCCGGGGCGGACGAAGGAGGAGGTCGAGGCAGAGGCGCATGCCTGCCTCGGAACGACGAAGGCGGTCTGGCTGCCGCGTGGACTGACCGCCGATTACGGGCAGTTCGGCACCCGCGGGCACGTGGACATCGTCGCCGCGTTCGCCCGGCCCGGCGTCGTCGTCGCGCACACCCAGCCCGACCCGGCCCACCCCGACCACGAGGTGTGCAAGGAGATCGTCGGGCTGCTGCGCTCCTCGACGGACGCGTGCGGCCGGCCGCTGGAGGTGGTCGAGGTGCCTGCGCCGACCGTCGTGGAGGCGGACGGCGAACCGGTGGACTACTCGTACATCAACCACTACCTGTGCAACGGCGGTGTGGTGCTGTGCGCGTTCGGCGACCCGCGCGACGAGGAGGCCGTCGGGATCTTCCGGCGACTGTTCCCGGAGCGGACGGTGACGCCGGTCGACGCCCGTACGATCTTCGCAGCGGGCGGTGGCATCCACTGCATCACCCAGCAGCAGCCCAAGGTGGGCACCGTGTGACGATCCCGGAGGTTCCCGTGCCCGGACCGGCCCGCCGACCACGGCGGCGGCTCAGCCAGCCGCGCGAGCAGGTTCTCGCCGCGGCCATGGCCACCATCGCCGAAGCGGGCCTGGACCGGCTGACCATGGCCGGGCTGGGCCGCGAGGTCGGGATGAGCAGCGGGCACATCCTCTACTACTTCGGTACGAAGGACGAGCTGCTGCTCCAGACCCTCCAGTGGAGCGAGGAGCAGCTCGGCGTCCAGCGCCGGGCCACGCTCGCCCGCCGCGTCCCGGCCCGCGAACGGCTCGACGCGCTGGTGGAGCTGTACCTCCCGGCGGGGCCCCGGGATCCGCGCTGGACCCTCTGGCTGGAGGTGTGGAACCGCTCGCAGTACGCGGACGACGACGCCCGCGAGCGCCAGCTCGACCTGGAACTGGCCTGGCACCGCGACCTGGTGGCACTGCTGGCCGAGGGCGCTTCGAAGGGCGAACTACGGGCCGTGGACGCGGACCGCTTCGCCACCCGTACGCGCGCGCTGCTGGACGGCTTCGGCACGCACCTCGTCGTCGGTCTGCCGGGCCTGGACCGGGAGCAGGTGCTACGGCACGTGGGGGAGTTCCTGGACGAGGCGCTGCGGCCCGCGGAAGGGCCGTGAGCGCAGACGCCCGACGCCCGGCCCAGGTTGTACGGAAAAGAGCGCGTTGACCCTGTCGTGGCTGATGCGGTTGTATCCCCTGGCGCTCCGGCGCAGGGCCGGAGGCGGGTGTTTCCGGGGGGAAACATGGGCGTGGGGACGACGGACAGCGGCAGACGCCGGCTCTTACCCGGGGCCGTCGTGGCCGCCGCCCTCATCGGGGCGGTGGCACTGAGCGGTATGGACGCGCCCGCGGTGGCGGCGGGCGGCCACGGGCCGCGCACCGAGCGGGTGAACACCGCGCCCGACGGATCGGAGGCGGTCGGCGGCGGTTCGTTCAACGCCGCGATCAGCCCCGACGGCCGGTACGTCGCCTTCGACTCGGAGGCCGACAACCTCGCGCCGGGCGACGACAACGACGGCACCCTCGTGCACGACGTCTTCCTGCGGGACCGCCGCACCGGCACCACCCGCCGCCTCAACGCCCCGCTCGGACCGGGCAACGCCGACTTCGCCACGATCAGTGCGGACGGCCGCTACGTCGCCTTCAACGCCGAGACGAACGGCACGTACCACGTCTACGTCCACGAGATCCGCACCGGCCGCCTGGAGCGCGCCGACCTGGACATGGACGCGGGCTTCACCGGCGGCGAGACCCCCGCGCTCAGTGCCGACGGCCGTTACGTCGCCTTCCTGGGCCGGCAGGCCACCGACCCGCCGCCGAACGAGGAGTTCGGCCGGATCTACGTACGCGACCGCCGGACCGGGACCACGCGCCGCGCCAGCAGGGTCCCCGCCAAGGAGGGCCGCGGCTACGACTCGCCGCGCATCAGCGCCGACGGCGGCAAGGTGGCCTACCGGGAGCGCAGCCGGCGCGGCGGCGGCCCCGGCGGCGAGCGCGACTGGGCCGACATCCACCTCGCCGACCTGCGCACCGGCGAGCAGCGCCAGATCGACACCACCGCCGACGGCCTGCCCGCCACCTCCGGCTCCACCGACCCGCTGATCAGCGCCGACGGCCGTACCGTCGCCTTCAACTCCGCGGCCAAGAACATCGTGCCGGTGCCCGACGAAGCCCGCTCCTACGTCTTCGTACGCAACGTCCGCACCGGCGCGGTCCGGCGCGTGGACGGCATCAACGGCGACCAGTACGCCACGGCGGACGCGATCAGCCCGGACGGCCGGCGTCTGCTGCTGCACTCGTACGGCGCCGAGTACGGGCTGTACGTCAAGGACCTGAGGACCGGGCAGGACACCCTGGTCAGCCCCGGCACGGACGGCAAGCCCCGGGCGGCCACCGCCGGGCCCGACGCGATGACACCGGACGGCCGCGAGGTCGTCTTCGAGTCGCACCTCGACGACCTGGTGGCCGGTGACACCAACTACGAGACCGACGTGTTCCTGCGGCACGTCCGCTGAGGGGTGGCGCCATGCCGTACGCATCCGGGCGCGGCGCGGTCCTGACCGCCGCGCTGACCACCGTGACCGCCATAACCCTCACCGGCGCCAGGCCCACGCCACCCGCGACCGCCGCTCCCGTACCGCCACCCGGCTACCGCATCGCCTTCGCCTCCGACGCGGCGAACCTCGTGCCCGGCGACACCGACAAGCTCCGGGACGTGTGCGTCCGCGACTCCCGTACGGGTGAGCTGACCAGGGTGCACGCGGCGTCCGCCGGAGCGCCGGCGGGCTCCTGGGCCCACGAGCCCGCACTGAGCGCCGACGGCCGTACGGTCGCCTTCACCGCGTCCCACCGGGTCTGCGACGGCCACGGCCCGTGCGGCGAAGCCTCCACCGTCCACGTCCGCGACCTGCGCACCGGCCGCACCGAACGGGCCGACGTGGACCTCGAACCGGGCTTCGGCATCGCCTCGTACCAGCCGGCGGTCAGCGCCGACGGCCGCCACGTCGCGTACCGGACCAGCGTCCCGAAGGTCTCCGGCAAACCGCAGACGGACGTGTACGTCACGGACCGCGCGACCGGCGCGGCGCGCCAGGCCGACGTGCCGTACGACGGCACCCCCTCCGACCGCTACTCGACACTCGACGACATCAGCGCCGACGGCCGGTACCTGGCTTTCCAATCCGCCGACGGGCTGTCCGTACGCGATCTGCGCGACGGCGGTACGCGGATCGTGCAGCCCGCCACCGACCTCCGCGACGCCGCACTGGACGCGCACGCCCGCACCGTCGTCTTCGCCTCGTGGGCGGACGGCCTGGTGCCGGGCGACACCAATGGGCGCGGGGACGTGTTCGTACGCCGTTCGCGCGCATCCCCCGCAGGTAACGAAGCGTGATCGTTGCCCGCCGGGCTCTTGCCGCGGCGGGCGCCGTCGGAGAGCGTGATCCCTCATGGGACGAGAGCAGTGGAAGAAGATCTGGGTCGGCTCGGCCGGCAACATGGTCGAGTGGTTCGACTGGTTCGTGTACGCCAGCTTCGCGGTGTACTTCGCCGACTCCTTCTTCCCGAAGGGGAACGACACCGCCAACCTCATGAACACCATGGGGATCTTCGCGGTCGGCTTCTTCATGCGGCCGGTGGGCGGCTGGCTGCTCGGCCGGGTCGGTGACCGCAAGGGCCGCAAGGCCGCACTGACCCTCACCGTCACGCTGATGTCCGCCTCGGCCGTCCTCATCGCCGTCGCACCGACCTACGCGGCGGCCGGGTACGGCGGCGTCGCCGTCCTGCTCATCGCCCGCATGCTGCAGGGGCTCTCGGTCGGCGGCGAGTACGCGGCCAGCGCCACCTACCTCACCGAGGCGTCCGCACCCGGCCGGCGCGGCTTCGCCTCCAGCTTCCAGTACGTGTCCATGACCGCGGGCCAGCTCCTCGGCCTCGGCCTGCAGATCCTCCTCCAGCGCACCATGTCCGAGGAGGCGCTGCACAGCTGGGCCTGGCGCATCCCGTTCATCATCGGCGCGCTCGGCGCGGCCGTCGTCTTCTACCTGCGGCGCAACATGCTGGAGACCGAGGTGTACGCGCAGGACGACAGCGCGCACAGCGACCCGGCGCGCGGCACGATCAAGGCACTGTGGGCGCACAAGCGCGAGGCGTTCCTCGTCATGGCCCTCACCATGGGCGGTACCGTCGCGTACTACACCTACACGACCTACCTCACCAAGTACCTCTCCGGCAGCGCCGGGATGGACAAGCCGACCGCCTCGATGGTCAGCTTCTGCGCGCTGTTCGTCTTCATGTGCATCCAGCCGCTGGCGGGCCGGCTCTCCGACCGCATCGGGCGCCGCCCGCTGCTGATCACCTTCGCGGTCGGCTCCACCTTCCTGACCGTCCCGATCATGACGCTGCTCAAGCACGCCGGCAGCTTCTGGCCCGCCCTCGGCCTTGCGCTGCTCGCGCTGCTCGTCGTCACCGGCTACACCTCGATCAACGCCTGCGTGAAGGCCGAACTCTTCCCCACCGGCATCCGCGCCCTCGGCGTCGCCCTCCCGTACGCCATCGCCAACGCCCTCTTCGGCGGCACCGCCGAATACGTCGCCCTGTGGTTCAAGAAGGGCGGCATCGAATCGGGCTACTACTGGTACGTGGCCGGCTGCGCGGCGGTCTCCTTGATCGTCTACATCACGATGCGCGAAACAAGGACCATCGACCTGAACCGGGTGAAGCAGGCGGAGGAGCAGAGCACGTCCGTGCCCGCACAACCGGCCGAATCAAGCCCGTCCGGGGGCACCTCCCAGCGGTAGCTGGGGGAGATTGAGGACACAGGAACGGTCACCCCCGGCGGCCCGCACTGTGAGACACCCGGCCCCCCTCCGGGAACGTATGGCAAGATGCCCCCATGCTCCCGTTCGCCACGATTATTGGCAGCAGGCGCGCCGGTCCGCAGTGACCGCCCCGTACGCACCGAGTACGGCGCGGTCACCGTCGCCCCAGACCCGCGCGCAGACCTCTCGCATCCGCGAGGGGTTTTTTCGTTTCCGGCCCACCTTCCGCCGGAGGCGGAGCGCGCGGGACCACGAGGGGGCGGTGGAACCGGTCATTCCGGTAAACCGAGACCCCGACAGGAGCCAGACCAGCCATGACGGACGCACCCGAACCCGAACCCGCGTTGTCCGACGCCTTCCACGTCTTCGACACGACGCTGCGCGACGGGGCCCAGCGCGAGGGCATCAACCTGACCGTCGCGGACAAGCTGACCATCGCCCGGCACCTGGACGACTTCGGCGTGGGCTTCATCGAGGGCGGCTGGCCCGGCGCCAATCCCCGGGACACGGAGTTCTTCGAGCGGGCCCGTGCGGAGATCGGTTTCCGGCACGCCCAGTTGGTCGCGTTCGGCGCGACCCGTAAGGCGGGTGTGCGGGTCGAGGACGATCCGCAGGTCGCCGCGCTGCTGGAGTCGCAGGCGCCGGTCGTCACGCTGGTCGCCAAGTCGCATGTGCGGCATGTGGAGCTGGCGCTGCGCACCACGCCGGAGGAGAACCTCGCGATGGTGCGGGACACCGTCGCCCACCTGCGCGCCCAGGGCCGCCGGGTCTTCCTGGACTGTGAGCATTTCTTCGACGGGTACGCCCTCGACCCGGCGTACGCCAAGGAGGTCGTCCGGACCGCGAGCGAGGCGGGCGCCGATGTGGTGGTGCTCTGCGACACCAACGGCGGCATGCTCCCCGCGCAGGTCGCGGCCGTCGTGCGGACCGTGCTGGCGGACACCGGGGCGCGCCTGGGCATCCACGCGCAGGACGACACCGGCTGTGCGGTGGCCAACACTCTCGCCGCCGTGGACGCGGGCGCCACGCACGTGCAGTGCACCGCGAACGGGTACGGCGAGCGGGTCGGCAACTCCAACCTCTTCCCGGTCGTGGCGGCTCTGGAACTGAAGTACGGGCGCCGGGTGCTGCCCGAGGGGAAGCTGGCCGAGACCACCCGCATCTCGCACGCCATCGCCGAGGTCGTCAACCTCACGCCGTCCACGCACCAGCCGTACGTCGGGGTCTCGGCGTTCGCGCACAAGGCCGGGCTGCACGCCTCCGCCATCAAGGTCGATCCGGATCTCTACCAGCACATCGATCCGGCGCTGGTCGGCAACAGCATGCGGATGCTCGTCTCCGACATGGCGGGCCGCGCCTCCATCGAGCTGAAGGGCAAGGAGCTGGGCTTCGACCTGAGCGGCGACCGGGAGCTGGTCGGCCGGGTCGTGGAGCGGGTCAAGGAGCGTGAGCTGGCGGGGTACACGTACGAGGCGGCCGACGCCTCCTTCGAGCTGCTGCTGCGCGAGGAGGCGGAGGGGCGGCCGCTCCGGTACTTCCGGGTGGAGTCGTGGCGGGCGATCGTCGAGGACCGGCCGGACGGTACGCACGCCAACGAGGCGACGGTGAAGCTGTGGGCCAAGGGCGAGCGACTGGTGGCCACGGCCGAGGGCAACGGTCCGGTGCACGCGCTGGACCGGGCGCTGCGGGTGGCCCTGGAGCGGATCTACCCGCAGCTGGCCGGGCTGGAGCTGGTGGACTACAAGGTCCGCATCCTGGAGGGCCGGCTGGGCACCGGTTCGATCACCCGCGTCCTGGTGTCCACCAGTGACGGGCAGGGGGAGTGGTCGACGGTCGGCGTGGCCGAGAACGTCATCGCCGCGTCGTGGCAGGCGCTGGACGACGCGTACGCGTACGGGCTGATGCGGGCCGGGGTCGAGCCGCAGGAGTAGACCGCGCTGCGCGGGAGTGACCGCGGCCCCGTACCGGTCCTTGGGGGAGGAGCCGGTGCGGGGCCGCGGGGTTTCGGGGCGGTGGGCCGCCGGGCGGGACGGTCTCAGGCGGCCGCCTTGACCGCCGAGATGTCGAAGGTGAGCTTGACCTTGTCGCTGACCATGACGCCGCCGGTCTCCAGCGCCGCGTTCCAGGTCAGGCCCCAGTCGGAGCGCAGGATCTCGGCGCTGCCCTCGAAGCCGACGCGCTCGGCGCCGTACACGTCGGTGGCGGCGCCCTGGAACTCCAGGTCGATGGTGAGCGGCCGGGTGACGTCCTTGATCGTCAGGTCGCCGGTGACGCGGTAGGTGTCGGCGCCGGCCCGCTCGGCGGCGGTGGAGCGGAACGTCATCAGCGGGAAGGCGTCGGCGTCGAAGAAGTCGGCGCCGCGCAGGTGGGCGTCGCGGTCGGCGATGCCGGTGTCGACGGAGGCGATCGTGACGTCGACGGCGGCGGTGGAGCGGGCCGGGTCGGCGCCGTCCAGGTGCAGGGTGCCTTCGTGGGTGCCGAAGGAGCCGCGGACGTTGGTGACCATGGCGTGCCGGACGGTGAAGCCGATCCGGCTGTGTGCCGGGTCGATGGTGTAGTCGCCGGTCAGGGCGGCGAGGGCCGGGTCCGCGTCGAGGACGGCGGTGGCGTGGGCGGTGGTGGCGTGGCCGGCGTCGGCGGCTGCGCTGCGCTTGCGGTGGAACAGAGCCATGGCTCCTCCTCGAAGACGGATTGTTTAACCTTCAACGAGAACGAGCGTAGCGGGATCTAGTTCAAGTTTCAACATTTGATCCGCGGGGGAGTGATGCGGATGTCCCGCGGTGGGCGTGTCATGGGCATTGTCGGAGCGCGGTGGCCCGTGGCAGGGTCTGCACCGTCGGGCACCGTTCAGTGACTGTGTGATGCAACCACCCCGCACCCGTACGCAGTTGACGTTCACGGAGAGGACCGACCGTGCCGCCTTCCCCCGCCTGGTCCCGCCGGGGCTTCCTCGGCTTCTCCGGAGCGGGCGCGCTCGGCCTGGCGCTGACCCCCGCGCTCACCGGCCCGGCCCCCGCCGCACACGCCGCCGACGGCGACCCGTACGAAACCCTCCGCCGCCGCTGGCTCGGCATCCAGCTCGGCACCGGCTACGACCCCGCCGCCGAACCGTACGCCACCCGCCTGAAGGAGACCGGCGAGCTGGCCCGCGGCTTTCGCGCGACCATGCGCCCGGCCGCCGGCTCGCTCTGGCCCGACAGCCCCTTCGACCCGCCGGCCGGCATCACCCGCAGCTACAACCGGCTCGCCACCATGGCCCGCGCCCACGCCCAGCCCGGCACCGGCCTGACCGGGGACGCCGCCCTCGCCGCTGACATCGTCAAGGGCCTGGACCACGTGCACGACACGGTCTACCACTCGGGTACGGCGCGCTACGGCAACTGGTGGGAGTGGCAGATCGGCAGCCCCCGCCTCCTCCTGGACACCGTCGCGATGCTGTACGAGCAGCTCGGCGCGGACCGGCGGGCCCGCCACCTGGCCGCCGTCGACCACTTCGTCCCGGACGCCATGCTGGGCGACTACACCGGCACCAGCACCGGCGCCAACCGCGTCGACCTGTGCCGTGTCGTGGCGCTGCGCGGCATCCTCGGCCGGGCCCCGGCGAAGATCGCACTGGCCCGCGACGCGCTGTCCCCGGTCTTCCCGTACGTCACCAAGGGCGACGGCCTCTACGCCGACGGCTCCTTCATCCAGCACACCTGGGTCGCCTACTCCGGCACCTACGGCTTCGTCCTCCTCGACGGACTCGGCCGCCTCTTCACCCTGCTCGGCGGGACCGACTGGGCCGTCACCGACCCGAAGCGCCAGATCATCTTCGACAGCGTGGAGCACGCCTACGCGCCGCTGCTCTACAACGGCCTGATGATGGACAGCGTCAACGGACGCGCCATCAGCCGCGGCTACCAGCGCGCCGACGAACGCCGGGTGCTACGCGGCGACCATTTCCACGGCCACGCCCTGGTCGCCGCCGTCGCCCTGCTGGCGGAGGCGGCCGGTGCGGGGGAGCGGGAGCGCTGGCAGGCGATGGTCCGGGGCTGGATCCGGCGCGACACGAGCTACCCGGTGCTCGCCGACCGGCAGTTCGAGGCCGCCGACCTGGCCCGTCTCAAGGGACTCGCGGACGACGGCGGCCCGGTCGCCCCCGAACCCGTCGCCCACCGGCTCTTCCCGGCCATGGACCGGGCCGTGCACCGCCGCCCCGGCTGGGCCGCGGGCCTCGCCATGGCCTCGGACCGCATCACGTACTACGAGAACGGCAACGGCGAGAATCCGCGCGGCTGGCACACCGGCGCCGGAATGCTCTACTGGTGGGGCCGCGACTTCGCGAACGGCCAGTACACGGACGCCTTCTGGCCCACCGTCGACCCGTACCGCCTGCCCGGCACGACCGTGTCGGCCAAGCGGCTGGCGGACAACGAGGGCGGCGGCTGGGGTGAGCCGAAGCCCGCCGCGCGCTGGGTGGGCGGCACCACGGACGGGGAGTTCGCCGTGGTGGGGCAGGACGTGCGTGGGCTGTCCTCCACCCTGCGCGCCAAGAAGTCGTGGGTTTTCGCCGCGGACTGCGTCATCTGCCTGGGCGCCGGTATCACCTCCCGCGACGGCGTGCCCGCCGAGACGGTCGTGGACAACCGCAACCTGGGCGCGTCGGGCACGCAGGCGCTGACCGTCGACGGCGTACGGCAGCCCGCGGCGTGCGGCCGTCCGCCGGCCTTCCCACGCGCACGCTGGATGCACCTGGCCGGGCACGGCGGGTACGTCTTCCCCCGCGTCCCCGGCGCCGGGGAAACGGTCCTGCACGCGCTGCGCGACACCCGTACGGGCGCATGGAGCGACATCAACACCGGCGGCTCGCCCGACCCCCTCACCCGCCGCTACCTGACCCTCTGGATCGACCACGGCACCGACCCGGCGGACGCCGCGTACGCGTATCTGCTGATGCCCGGAGCGGGCCCGCGCGCCCTCGCTGCCCGGGCCGCCGACCGCCGCTGGCTGACCGTCCTCGCCAACACCGGCGAACGGCAGGCGGTCGCCGTCCCCTCGCTCGGCCTCACCGCCGCCACCTTCTGGCAGGCCGGGTCGGCCGGCGGGCTGACCGTCTCGGCGCCCGCGAGCGTCCTGCTGCGCGAGCGGCCGGAGCACACCGCGCACGGGCGGCACGGCGGCCGGACGGCGTCACTGTGCGTGTCCGAGCCGCCGCGTACCGGCAAGCCGTTCGAGGTGGTCTGGAACCGTCCCGTCCGCGCCGTGCTCACCGCCGACCCCTCCGTCACCGTCCTGGCGACGACCCCGGCGCTCCGGCTGCGCATCACTCCGGGCACCGCCTGCACCACCCACACCTGCACGGTCGCCCCGCGCTGACCGGCCGTTCCGCCTGATCGGGGCGCCGCACGGCGCCTGATCGAGCCCTGGCGGCGCCCGGCCGGGGTGTGGACTGCCACAACGCCACGCGGGGTCGCTTTGTAGGGCCCATACATACCGTTGCGGCCGTCCGGCGTGCCCAGGAGGGCATACGCAGGCCGCGTCCAGCGCGCTTCTGTCCTGCCTGCCCACCAAATCGCTTCCGACGTTGTACGAAACCGACATCGGTTCCGGAGGGTCCGGCCACGTACCGTCGATACATGACCACTGTCGAAGATGTGCCCGCCGAGGCGAACGACGCCCGCGGGCGGGTCGCCGAGCTGCACGCCATCCGTGAGCAGGCCCGGCGCGGCCCCAGCGAGCGGGCGACCGAGGCGCAGCACGCCAAGGGCAAGCTGACCGCGCGTGAGCGGATCGAGCTGCTGCTGGACGAGGGTTCCTTCCGGGAGGTGGAGCCGCTGCGGCGGCACCGGGCCACCGGATTCGGCCTGGAGGCCAAGAAGCCCTACACCGACGGTGTGATCACCGGCTGGGGCACCGTGCACGGCCGGACCGTGTTCGTCTACGCCCACGACTTCCGGATCTTCGGCGGGGCGCTGGGCGAGGCGCACGCCACGAAGATCCACAAGATCATGGACATGGCCATCGCCGCCGGGGCCCCGCTCGTCTCGCTGAACGACGGCGCCGGGGCCCGTATCCAGGAGGGCGTCTCGGCGCTGGCCGGTTACGGCGGCATCTTCCAGCGCAACACCAAGGCCTCCGGCGTCATCCCGCAGATCTCGGTGATGCTCGGCCCGTGCGCGGGCGGCGCGGCCTACAGCCCGGCGCTGACGGACTTCGTGTTCATGGTCCGCGAGACCTCGCAGATGTTCATCACCGGCCCCGACGTGGTGCGCGCGGTGACCGGCGAGGAGATCACCCAGAACGGGCTGGGCGGCGCCGATGTGCACGCCGAGACCTCGGGCGTGTGCCACTTCGCCTACGACGACGAGACCACCTGCCTCGAAGAGGTCCGCTACCTCATCTCCCTGCTGCCGTCGAACAACCGGGAGAACCCGCCGTCGGTGGCCTGCGAGGACCCCGCCGACCGCTCCGGCGAGGCGTTGCTGGACCTGGTGCCGGCCGACGGCAACCGCCCCTACGACATGCGGGCGGTGATCGAGGAGCTGGTCGACGACGGCGAGTTCCTGGAGGTCCACGAGCGCTGGGCCACCAACATCATCGTGGCGCTGGCGCGGATGAACGGCGAGGTCGTCGGCCTGGTCGCCAACCAGCCGCAGTCGCTGGCCGGGGTCCTGGACATCGAGGCGTCCGAGAAGGCCGCCCGCTTCGTGCAGATGTGCGACGCGTTCAACATCCCCATCGTCACGCTGCTGGACGTGCCCGGCTTCCTGCCCGGCGTCGACCAGGAGCACGGCGGCATCATCCGGCACGGCGCCAAGCTGCTGTACGCGTACTGCAACGCCACCGTCCCGCGGATCTCGGTGGTGCTGCGCAAGGCCTACGGCGGCGCGTACATCGTCATGGACTCGCAGTCCATCGGCGCGGACCTGACCTACGCCTGGCCCACCAACGAGATCGCGGTGATGGGCGCGGAGGGCGCCGCCAACGTCATCTTCCGCAAGCAGATCGCGGAGGCGGACGACCCCGAGGCGATGCGGGCGCGGATGGTCAAGGAGTACAAGTCCGAGCTGATGCACCCGTACTACGCGGCCGAACGCGGCCTGGTCGACGACGTCATCGACCCCGCCGAGACCCGCGAGGTCCTCATCCGCTCCCTGGACATGCTCCGCAACAAGCACGCCGACCTGCCCGCCCGCAAGCACGGCAACCCGCCCCAGTAGGCGCGGCAGCCCACCGACCGGCCCCCGACCGGACCTTTCGCAGACCGGAGAAACGACGTGACCACTTCCGTTCAGACCAGCCCCATCCGCGTGGAGAAGGGTGACGCCAGCGAGGAGGAACTGGCGGCGCTGACCGCCGTCCTGCTCGCCCGCGCCGCCCACCGCCCGGAGGCCGTCGTGCCGGGCCGCCGGCGCGCCACCGCCGCGCGCTGGCGCCGCCTGGAGCGGCAGCACGGCTTCCGCGGTGCCGGCAGCTGGCAGCGCTGAGCACACCGTCACCACCGGGCCCGGTACTCGACCTGAGTACCGGGCCCGACTGCTTTCTTCGCGCGTCGTACGGCGTTGCTGCGACGGCCGAAACAAGGCGTAGGTTCGCACCGACTCCGGGGCCGGGAGCTGTCCAAAACGTGATCCCCGTGCTGACATGCGCTCGTCATCGCGCTCCCGGCGACCGCCCCCGGACCCCGGGAGCCGACCGCAGGACGACCGGAAGGAAAACCCATGTTCCGCACACTGGGTGTCGGTGCCGCCGCGGCATCGCTGCTGCTCCTCGCCGGGTCGGCGTCCCCCGCCTCCGCCCAGGCGCCCCGGTACGGCGAGGAGGCGCCGCCGACCGGCCAGATCACCATCACGGTCGCCACCGTCAACGGCTCGGGCTGCCGCCCCGGCAGCGCCGCGGTGGCCGTCGCGCCCGACAACACCGCGTTCACCGTGACGTACAGCGAATACCTCGCTCAGGCGGGCAAGGACAGCAGACCCACGGACTCCCGCAAGAACTGCCAGATCGCGCTGAACGTCCATGTCCCCCAGGGCTTCACCTACGCCATCGCCAAGGCCGACTACCGCGGCTACGCCCAGCTCGCGCCCGGCGCCGTCGGCCTGGAGCAGGCGGGCTACTACTTCCAGGGCAGCTCCGAGACGGCCCGCAAGAGCCACCGCTTCACCGGTCCGTACGACGCCAACTGGCAGTCCTCGGACGAGACCGGGATCGATGCGCTGGTCTACGCCCCCTGCGGGGAGAAGCGTTACTTCAACATCAACACCGAACTGCGGGTGGACGCCAAGGGTTCCGACCCCAAGCTGACCAGCTACATGGCGATGGACTCCACCGACGGCAGCATCAACACCAAGTACCACTTCGCATGGAAGCAGTGCCCTAGGTAGCAGAAGCGGCCGCGTCGGCAGGCGCTCCAACGGCCATGGGTCCCGCGTGCACCGGTGTGCGCGGGACCTCCGGCCGGTCCGGCAGCTTCAGATACAGCGTCAGGACGGCGGAGACGACGTACAGCGCGGCGAAGACGATGACGACCCCGGCCGGGCCGAGCGGGCCCAGGAAGACGCTGACGATGGCCGGCCCGACGAAGGCCGCGCCGCCCGCGCCCAGGTTGAGCAGCGCCATCGCGCCGCCCTTGTTCTCCGGCGCGAGAGCCGGGACCAGGGCGGAGACGGGCACGAATCCGGCCAGCGTGATGCCGTACAGCATGCCCATGATGATCGCCACCGTGTAGTTGCCGCCGACGGCCTTCGGCACGAAGTAGAGGGTGAGCGTGGTGACCGCGCAGCCGAGGCCGCCGAAGGAGGCGATGGTCCGCCGCCAGCCGATCCGGTCGCCGATCGCGCCGAAGAGCAGGTTGCACAGCACGTTGGTGCCGTAGATGACGGCCAGCAGGGTCAGCCAGCGGCCCTGCCCGAAGCCCAGCTCGGTGCCGAAGAAGGTCGGCAGGAAGACCAGGAAGCCGAACTCCGGCGCCGTGTTGATGATGCGCACGACACAGCCGACGGCGACCCTCGGGTGCGTCCAGGCGATGGACAGGCTGGACAGCAGCGACTGCACGGGACGCACCTCCGGCGGCGCCAGCCGCGCGAACCCGGTGCGCTCCCGGACGCCGAGCAGACAGCAGGCGCCGCCGAGGGCGATGACGCCGAGCGCGACCCACAGGGTCCCGAACTGGCCGAACCACGGGTTGGTGACCCCCGCGACGAGCGAACCGAGGGTCGGCAGCCCGCCGGTGAAGGCGACGTAGAACCAGCCGACCGCGGTGCCCATCCGGGCCGCCGGCGCCGTCGCAGTGATCCACACGAGGAAGCCGAAGGCGAAGAGCGGGTAGCCGAACCCGCGCAGACCGTAGAAGACCAGCATCAGCGGATAGTTCTCCGGGCCCAGGGCGAAGACCAGGAAGAGCACGTCGAAGACGACCCACACGGCCAGGCCCAGCTGCATGACACGGCGCGGGCCCCACAGGTCGGACAGGGCGCCGGAGAGCCAGGACGCGAGCATGACGGTCACGCCGTACGCGGTGATGACGTACGAGGCATGCACCTCGGTGCCCGCGCCGTGGCCCGCCATGTACGGGGCGATGAAGCCCGACTCGACGCCGTCCCCCACCATGAACAGCAGCACGCCGAGATAGCCGAGGACCAGTGGGCCGGGGATGCCCAGCCGGTCGGGGAGCGGGAGCTTGGGTGGGGCCATGGCCTGCCTCCGTGCGGTGCGGTGCGGTACTGCGGTACCTGCGGCGGTGCGGTGTGATGCGAGCAGCATGAATCCTGTGAACTTCACATGCAAGATGTGATGCGAGCTATTCTCGGGCGCCTTTCGCGCACCTTGGGCCGCCATTTACGTCAGAAGGGGTGACGGATGTGTGATCTGGGTGTTAAATCCAACAGGGACGAAACAAAGGAGTGAGCCCGATGACCACCACCCCCGCCGCCGGCCTCGGCCACGACCCCGGAACCTTCCGTGAGGACTGGCTGGAGGGACTGGCCGACGCCTACGCCCGCACCGTGCGCCGGGTCCCGGACACGTACGGGGTCGTCGGGCGGCACGCGCCGCGGCCCGGCAAGGTCGCGGTCGTCATCGGCGGCGGCTCCGGCCACTACCCCGCCTTCGCCGGGCTCGTCGGCCCCGGCCTCGCCGACGCCGCGGCCGTCGGCGACGTCTTCGCCAGCCCCAGTGCCGAACAGGTCCACCGCACCGCGCGCGCCGCGGACGGCGGCGCGGGCGTGCTCTTCAGCTACGGCAACTACGCCGGTGACGTCATGCACTTCGGCCTCGCCGCGCGCCGCCTGGCCGCCGAAGGCGTCGACGTCCGCACGGTCCTGGTCACCGACGACGTGGCCAGCGGCCCGCCGCCCGTCGAGGGCCGGGCGATCGACCCAGCCCGCGACCGGCGCGGCGTGGCGGGCGACTTCTTCGTCTTCAAGGTGGCCGGTGCCGCCGCCGAACGCGGCGACGACCTGGCGGGCGTCGCCCGGGCCGCCGAGCACGCCAACGCGATGACCCGCACCTTCGGCGCCGCGTTCGCCGGCTGTACGCTCCCGGGCGCCGGCGAACCGCTGTTCAGCGTCGACGCCGGGACCACCGAACTCGGCATGGGCATACACGGCGAACCCGGCCTGCGCACCACCCGTCACCTCACCGCGGCCGAACTCGCCGACGAACTCGTCGACAACCTCCTGCGGGAACTCCCCGAGCCGCCCGCCGGGAACGACGGCCGGGCCGCCGTCCTCCTCAACGGGCTGGGCCGCACCAAGTACGAGGAGATGTTCGTCGTCTACCGGCAGGTCAACCGCCGCCTGCGCGCCGCCGGACTGCGCCCGCACCGCCCGGAGGTCGGCGAGTTCGTCACGTCCTTCGACATGGCGGGCGTCTCCCTGTCCGTCATGCTCCTCGACGACGAACTCGCCGCGCTCTACGACGCACCCTGCGACACCCCCGCCTTCCGCAGCCTCCCCGGCGGCCACACGGAGTCCGACGACGTGCGCCCGCCGGTCTCCGTACCGGCCGCCTCCGTGCCCACGCCCCGGACCGTCGCCCCGCCCGCCGCCGACCTCCCCGCCACCGCCGCCCTCCAGGCCGCCCTCGGCCTGGTCGCCGCCAACGAGGACGAACTGGGCCGCCTGGACGCCGTCGCCGGGGACGGCGACCACGGCATCGGCATCGTCCGGGGCCTGCGCGCCGCCGTCGACGCGGCCCGCGCGGCCGAACCGGGACCGGCCGCGGACCCCCGCTCGGCGGGCGCCGCGCTGCTCGCCGCCGGTCTCGCCCTGGCCGACGCCTCGGGCGGCGCGTCCGGCGCCCTGTACGGCACGCTCCTCGCCGAGACCGGCGCCGTACTCACCCGGGCCGACGGCTGCTCCACCGCCGTACTCGCGGACGCCGCCGAGGCCGCGCAGCGTGCCGTATCGGATCTGGGCGGCGCGCGGGTCGGCGACAAGACCATGCTCGACGCGCTGGACCCGTTCCGGGCCGAACTGCACGCCCGCGCCGGCGAACCCCTCCCTGGCGCCTGGAAGGCGGCCGCCGAGTCCGCCACCCGCGCCGCGGCCGCCACCGCCCACCTCACCCCGGCCCGCGGCCGCGCCGCCCGCATGGGCGCGATGGGGCACGGCCACCCGGACCCCGGAGCGGTGTCGCTGGCGCTCCTGCTCACGGCGATCGCGGACCACCTGAACCGTTAGCACCGGTGCCGCCCGGGTCCAGGCAGCACGAAGCCCCCGCACCGGACAGTGCGGGGGCTTCCTTCGTGCTGTGCGTCGGCGGCCGGCTAGCGGAGACGGGCCATGAGGGCGTGCTCGACCAGGGTGATGAGAGCGCTCTTGGCTTCGCTGCGGTGGCGGGCGTCGGTGGTGATGATCGGCGCGTCGGGGCCGATCTGGAGTGCCTCGCGTACTTCGTCCGGGGTGTACGGCTGGTGTCCGTCGAAGCCGTTGAGGGCGATGACGAAGGGCAGGCCGCTGTTCTCGAAGTAGTCGACCGCGGGGAAGCAGTCGGCGAGACGGCGGGTGTCGACCAGTACGACGGCGCCGATGGCGCCGCGGACCAGGTCGTCCCACATGAACCAGAAACGGTCCTGACCGGGCGTACCGAAGAGGTACAGGATCAGGTCCTGGTCCAGGGTGATGCGGCCGAAGTCCATCGCCACGGTCGTCGTGGTCTTGTCCGGCGCGTGCGTGAGGTCGTCGATGCCGGCCGACGCCGAGGTCATCACGGCTTCGGTGCGCAGCGGGTTGATCTCTGAGACGGCCCCGACGAACGTGGTCTTGCCCACGCCGAAGCCGCCCGCCACCACGATTTTCGCGGAGGTGGTGGAGCGGGCTGCACCGCTAGAGCTTGCGAAGTCCACTGAGCACCCTTTCGAGCAGTGTCACATCTGGCTGTCCGCCGGCGGTCTCGTCCCCGCCGGGCTGATGAATGGCGACGAGGCCGGCCTCCGCCAGGTCGGCGACGAGGATTCGGGCGACGCCGAGGGGGATGGAGAGGAGGGCCGAAATCTCGGCCACTGACTTGATCTCGCGGCAGAGGTGGCAGATGCGCTGGTGCTCCGGCAGCTGGCCCTGCAGCCTGGCCGGGTCGGCGGTCGTGCTGACCAGTGCCTCGATGGCGAGCTGGTAGCGCGGCCGGGTCCGGCCTCCGGTCATCGCGTACGGGCGCACGAGCGGGTTGTGCGTGCCCCCGGCGGAAGCCGACGGGCCGGGCGCGCGCCGCCTGGGCTGCGCCGGCTGGTTGCGGGGCGCCCGGGGCTGGTCGTACGGCGACGGCTCGTACGGCTGCCGGGAGTCGTACGGCGGCTGCTGGTACGGCTGCCGGGACTGCGGCGGCTGTGGGGGCCGCTGCTGCCGGCGGCTGGGCGCGGAAGGAAAGTTGAAGCGGTTGTGATGGTGCTCGCCCTGTGGCTCGGACTGCTGTCCGGGACCGTACGGGTATCCGCTCGGGGGCGTTGCCACGTCTCCTCCTCCAACTTGCCAATCTGACGCCGGTCGCGCCACCGCACCCTATGGCGCGGTGGCGGGAAACGCACTGCCTGTCTGCTAGTTGAGAAGGCTGCCCTGCAGTTCCGCGCGCAGGTCGGGCGTCAGCACCGTGCCCGCGCGGTCGACCAGCAGGGCCATCTCGTAACCGACGAGGCCGATGTCGCACTCGGGGTGCGCCAGCACGGCCAGCGACGATCCGTCGGAGACGGACATGATGAAGAGGAAGCCGCGCTCCATCTCCACCACGGTCTGGTTGACACTCCCGCCTTCGAAGATGCGGGAGGCGCCGGAGGTCAGCGAGGTGAGGCCGGAGGCCACCGCCGCCAACTGATCGGCTCTGTCCCGAGGGAAGCCCTCGGACATGGCGAGGAGGAGACCGTCCGCGGAGACCACGACCGTGTGGGACACACCGGGGGTGTTGTCCACGAAGTTGGTGATCAACCAGTTCAGGTTCTGCGCCGCCTGGCTCATCGGGCTCACACTAACGCTCCTGATCGTAGGTGCTGCCGGGGCCGAAGCCCTGTTGGTCATTCTGGGGGACCTCCGGGTGGTCCGTGCCCACGTTGCGTCCTTGCTGGACCCCGCGCCGCAGGTTGCTCAGCCGGCCGCGGACGTCCTCCGGGGCGCGGGAGACCTGCGGGCCGCCCTGCGGGCTCTGCTCCGCCGTGCCTTCGACCAAATTGGCCTTGGGCACCCGCCGGGGCAGACCGGAGGAGGTGACTCCGCCCGCCTTCGGCTCGCGCAGCCGCTCCGCCCGCTGCCAGCGCTCGTCGTTGGCCGAGCGCCATTCGGAGTCGTCCGTACCGGGCTCCGGCGCGTTCCCCTGCGGGGCGGCCGCCGGGTCCTCCTGGGCACGGGGCCTGGAGGACGCCTCCTCGAACGGCTGCCACTGCTGCTGCTCAGCCTGCGGCCTGCCGGCGGCTCCGCGGCGCGGAAGGCCAGCGTCGGTCAGCGACGGCGGGTCGTTCGGGGTGGGGTCCGGTCGGTCGAATGCTACGCGGTCCGGACCGTCCGCGGGAGCGGGCCACTGATTCCGGTCGGATTCCGTTTCCTGGCCGAAGTAGCCGGTGTGCGCCCCGTTTTCGGGCCGGCCGTCCTGCTGCAGCGGCTCGTACGGGGCGTACGGCTGCTGGCCGGCGGCCTCGCCGTATCCGACTTCGGCAAGTCCCTGGACCTGCGGCGCAGCATCCCCGTAGGCGCCCTGGGCCGGTTCCGCATATGCGCCCGGGTGGGTTCCGTACCCCATGTCGGGCTGCTGTGCCTGGTCCTGGAAGAACGGGTCCGAGGGGTCCTGGTACGGCCCCTGCGCGGGGTGGTGCGGCTGGGCGCCCGCGCCGCCGGTCTGCGCCTCCAGCGCCGCCCGGCGCTCCTCGCGCATCAGCGAGCGGTTGACCGGGTCGAGCTGCGAGGCGGCGCCGTGCTGCCCGTGCCCCAGGCCCATCTCGTCGAAGCCCAGCTCGGCGGCCGAGCGGCCGTCGCTCTCGTACGCGCCCTGCTCGTGCTCGGGGACGATGCGGGAGACGGTGAAGTCGTCGTCGTAGCCCTCTTCGCCGCCACCGCCGTGGGTGATGGGCTCGGGGAGCATGACCAGGGAGGTGGTGCCGGCCTGCTCGCCGGAGGGGCGCAGCTGGACGCGGATGCCGTGCCGGTCGGCGAGGCGGCCGACCACGAACAGGCCCATGCGCTGGGAGACCGAGGCGTCCACGGTCGGCGGGTTGGCCAGCTTGTGGTTGATGTCCGCGAAGTCCTCGGGGGTCAGCCCGATGCCCTTGTCGTGGATCTCGATCATGACGCGGCCGTCCGGCAGCCGGGTGGCGGCGACCCGCACCTTGGTCTGCGGCGAGGAGAACGTGGTGGCGTTCTCCAGCAGCTCGGAGAGCAGGTGGACGAGGTCGGTCACGGCGGTGCCGTGGATGTCGCCGTCCGGCACGCCGGACAGTTCTATTCGCTCGTACGACTCGACCTCGGACGTCGCCGCGCGCAGCACGTCGATCAGCGGTACCGGCTGGTTCCAGCGCTGGCCCGGCTCCTCGCCCGCGAGGATGAGGAGGTTCTCGCCGTTGCGCCGCATGCGGGTGGCCAGGTGGTCCATCCGGAAGAGGCTTTCCAGCTGGTCCGGGTCGGCCTCGTTGTTCTCCAGCTCGGTGATCAGGGTGAGCTGGCGTTCGATCAGGCCCTGGTTGCGCTGCGAGAGGTTGGTGAAGATCGCGTTGACGTTGCCGCGGAGCAGCGCCTGCTCGGCGGCGAGCCGGACGGCCTCCCGGTGCACCTGGTCGAAGGCGCGGGCGACCTCGCCGATCTCGTCGGTGGTGTGGATCGGGATGGGCTGTACGCGGGTGTCGACGCGGCCCGGGTCCGTACGGGAGAGCTGGTCGACCAGGGTCGGCAGCCGCTGCTCGGCGATGCCGAAGGCCGCGGTGCGCAGCTGGCGCATGTTGCGGCTCATCCGGCGGGCCATCATGCCCGCCACCAGGAAGGCGACGACCAGCGCGGCGATCACGATCGCGGAGTCGGTGAAGGTGGACTGCCGGGCGTCCGAGGAGATCGCGGCGGCCTCGTCGACCGCCTTGTCCGCGAGGTCCTTCTCGATGGCGCGGTACATGTCGAACGGGCCGGTGGCCGCGGCGAACCAGGTCTCCGGGGTGATGCCCTGCGCGGCGAGCTGCTGCGGGGACGCGCCGGAGCCGATGATGGTGGCCATCGAGTCCAGGGACGGCGGGGCCTTGAACTGCCGGCCCGCGTTCTCGGCGCGCTGCTTGGCCTTGGCGGCGGACTCCTCGGCCTGCTTCGTGAGCTTGGCGGCGTCGTCCTTGAGCCGCTGTACGTCCTCGGGCGTGCCGCCGGAGGTGTACTCGCCGATGGCGATGTTCTCCAGGTACTTGTACGAGGCGAACGAGGTGAGCTGCTGCTTGTGCTCCTTGCCGCCCTGCGGGGACGCGGGGGCGACCAGCAGGTGGGTGCCGATGGAGCGGGTGAGCGACTCGGCGGCCTTGGCCAGCGAGACGGCGTAGACCGTGCGGCCGTAGGAGGTGATGTTGCCGGTGCCCAGGCCCAGCTCGTTGGCGAACTCCATCAGCGGGTGCTGGATGGCGACGTAGCCCTCTTCGGTGCGTACGCCGGTCAGCTGCGGGGTGTACGCGGCCTCGCGCAGCTTCTTCAGGTTCGGTTCGACCTTCTCGAAGGCGGCCAGCCGGCGCTTGAGGCCCTCCTTGGCGGGCATCTCCCGCACCGCGGCGTGGAAGGCGTCGGCCGCGGTGTCGGTGGCCCCGCGGGCCTCGCTCACCGCCGGGTCGTCGCGCTTGCCGGCCAGCAGGGGCTCGGCGGTGCGGTCACGCTCGTCGATGATGGCGTGGCTGTAGGCGGCCGCGGCGCGCACCAGCTTGGCGGTGGCCTCGGCGTCCTGGGCCTCCTGCCAGGTCTCGACGGAGTTGTTCACGCGCAGGCCGCCGAAGACCAGGGCGACGAGTACGGGGATGAGCAGGATCGCGTTGAGCCGGGTGGCCACCCGCCAGTTGCGCGGGGAGAACCGTCCGCCGCTCACGGGAACGGTGGCGACCGGACTTTCGGGCGCGCCCGCGGCCGGTGCCGCGCTGTGCGACGGCGGCGTGAAGTTGCCCCGCCGCGCTTCCTGCGGCTCGGGGCCCGACTTGCTTCGCCTCACTCGACCAACAACCTCTCGGCGCCGGCACCGCACCCTTTTGCGCTGTGCCGTTTTCTTCAGGGCGTTACTACTCCGGAGTTCAGCGAATTTCAGCACGTCAGGACCGTGCGTTCCAAACACTGGGGAAAGGCGGAGCAGCGCGCTGAGCGCGTTAGATAAAAGGGGCGTTAAGGGCGAGGAGCGGCAAAAGGCGAGAGAAATGTGAGCGCAGCGGAGCCGCGTGTGCGCGCCGGGTGTCGACGGCGGGTGAATTCTCTGTCGAAACGTTATGAACGCGACCGGCGGCGTGGCCAAGGACACAGATCCACTGGCGCCGTGCGGGAACCGCCGCCGGGCCGCGGCCTTTCCGGCGCCCGGGTGGCGCCGGTCCGGCTACTCATTGCCCGAGGCAACTTACTTTCGGGCGAGGCGACTTGCGGACGTCACCTCAGACGGGCCATGAGAGCGTGCTCGACGAGCGTGATGAGAGCGCTCTTGGCTTCGCTGCGGTGGCGGGCGTCGGTGGTGATGATCGGCGCGTCGGGGCCGATCTGGAGTGCCTCGCGTACTTCGTCCGGGGTGTACGGCTGGTGTCCGTCGAAGCCGTTGAGGGCGATGACGAAGGGCAGGCCGCTGTTCTCGAAGTAGTCGACCGCCGCGAAGCAGTCGGCGAGACGGCGGGTGTCCACGAGCACCACGGCGCCGATGGCGCCGCGGACCAGGTCGTCCCACATGAACCAGAAACGGTCCTGACCGGGCGTACCGAACAGGTACAGGATCAGGTCCTGGTCCAGCGTGATACGGCCGAAGTCCATCGCCACCGTGGTGGTGGTCTTGTCCTGCACATGGCTCAGGTCGTCGATCCCCGCCGAGGCGGAGGTCATCACGGCCTCCGTACGCAGCGGATTGATCTCCGAGACGGCCCCGACGAACGTGGTCTTGCCCACGCCGAAGCCGCCCGCCACCACGATCTTCGCGGATGTGGTGGACCCGCCGCCCTGACCCGCGGCGGGTCCGGCGCCGTCAGAGCTTGCGAAGTCCACTGAGCACCCTTTCCAGCAGCGTCACGTCGGGCGTTCCGCCGGCCTCGGTGCCACCGCCCGGCTGGTGGATCGCCACCATGCCGGCCTCCGCCAGGTCCGCGACCAGGATCCGGGCCACGCCCAGCGGGATGTGCAGCAGCGCCGAGATCTCGGCGACCGACTTCACCTCGCGGGTCAGATGGCAGATGCGCTGGTGCTCCGGCAGCAGGCCGGGCAGCTGGGACGGGTCGGCGGTCGTGCTGACCAGCGCCTCGATGGCGAGCTGGTAGCGCGGCCGGGTCCGTCCCCCGGTCATGGCGTACGGGCGGACCAGCGGCTGGTCACCTTCGCCCCCGTACGGCGCTTGGCTGTAGGCGCCATACGGGCCGGGCGAGGCAGGTGGCGGGGTCATGGGGTCCTCCGGACGGGACAACTGACTGTCGTCGGGTTGGGCCGGTGGGGGGTGCGGCACGGTGGTCGGTGGGTCGGGTCGTGACGTTCGGCGGGACTCAGTGCAGCAGGCTGCCCTGGAGTTCGGCGCGCAGGTCGGGCGTCAGTACCGTGCCCGCGCGGTCGACCAGCAGGGCCATCTCGTAACCGACGAGGCCGATGTCGCACTCGGGGTGCGCCAGCACGGCCAGCGACGATCCGTCGGAGACGGACATGATGAAGAGGAAGCCACGCTCCATCTCCACCACGGTCTGGTTGACCACGCCGCCCTCGAAGATGCGGGACGCACCGGAGGTCAGCGAGGTCAGCCCCGAGGCCACCGCCGCCAACTGGTCGGCGCGGTCGCGGGGAAAGCCCTCGGACATGGCGAGGAGCAGTCCGTCCGCGGAGACCACCACCGTGTGGGACACACCGGGGGTGTTGTCCACGAAGTTGGTGATCAACCAGTTCAGATTCTGCGCCGCCTGGCTCATCGGACTCAACTAACGCTCCTGCTGGTGAGTGGGGTCGACAATGCCGTGGTTGCCGGTGGAGGCGTTCTCCTCGGCCCGGTAACGGCCTTGCTGGATACCCCGACGAAGATTGGTCAGACGGCCGCGCACGTCGTCGGGCGCACGCGAGACCTGCGGACCCGTCTGGTGGGACTGCTGCTGCGCGGTGCCGGCGACCAGATTGGCGCGCGGCACCCGGCGGGGCAGTCCGGAGGTGGTGACGCCGCCGGCGGCGGGCTGGCGGATCTGCTCCGCCTGCCGCCAGCGCTCGTCGTTGGGGGAGGCGCGCCACTGGCCCTGCTGGGCCTGCGCACGGTCGTCGGCGGCGGCGCCGCTCAGGAGGCCCGGGCCGGACGCAGCGCCGGACGCGCCGCCCGTGGCGGCACCGGGCTCGCGGCGCGGCAGCGGCGGCGCCTCGGAGCGCTCCGCCGACGGGGCCGGGGGCTCGTCCGCTGTCTGCTCCGGAACGGAGGCCGCGCCGGACGCCGGGTGGCTGAACCAGTTCGACTCGATCGTGTCGAAGATCGGCGTACGGCCGTCACCGGGGCCGGCCGGCGAACCGCCGCCCAGCAGGTCACCGGAGCCGCCGTCCTGGCGCTGCCGGTCCTGTACGGGCAGCTCGAACTCGCCGGTGCCCTGCGGCGACCCGTTCTGCAGGTCGGCGGGGAGCGCGAACTCGCCGGTGGTGCCGGCGCCCTGCTGCGGCGCGCCGCCGAAGGCGTTGCCGCCCTCGAAGACACTGCCCGCGTTCGGGGCGTAGCCATTGTTCTCGTACCGGGTGTCGGCGTACTCGCCGAAGCCGTCGCGTTCGGTGCCCGGGCGGGCGAACTGCCCGGTGTCGCCGGGGCCCTGCGACGGCTCGCCGCGCAGGTCGGCGGGCAGCTCGTACTGACCGGTGGTCCGGTCGCCGTGCTGCGGCGCGCCGCCACCGAAGGCGTTCGGCTGCGCGAACTCGCCGGTGTCACCCGGGCCGCGGTCCGCACGGGCGCGGTCCGCGCCGGGCGGCGGGGCGTCGAAGTCGGGACGGGCGAACTCCGCAGTGTCACCGGGGCCGCCGGGCGCCGGAGCGGCGAAGGTGCCGGTGGTCTCCGGCTCCTCGTGGCCGCGCGGCTGGTCCTGCGCCTGGCGGGGCGTCATCGGCCAGTCGTCCGAGGCGCCGCGCTCACGGCGGGCACCCCAGCTCGTGGTGCCGGGCTGCGACGGACCGCCGGCGGCGTCCGCGCCGCCGGTCAGCTCGCCGGCCGCACCGCGCTGCGGAAGCTGCGGGCGCTCGTCGCGGCGGGGCGCGCCCGTCGGGGGTGCGACCGTCGGCATCTGCGAGGTGTCACCGGCACCGGCGCCTGCGCCTGCGTTGGCGCCCGCGTTCGTACCGGCCGGCGCGCCACGCGTCGGCAGCGCCGGACGTCCGCCGTCCTGCCGGCCGCCCGCACCCGGGCTGCTCTTCGCGGGGCCGGTGGGCGCGTTGCCCGTACGGCCACCCGGCGCGCCGAACGCACCGGCACCCGGTCCGCCCTGGCCGCCCGGACCGCCGCGGCCCGGCAGCGCCGGACGCGCGCCGCCCGCGCCGACCTGGCCGCGCGGCTGCAGGCCGGCGAGGCGGTTGGCGGAGGCGTTCGGAGTGTTCGGGATGCTCGGGGCGCTGTCGACGGGTCCGGCGCCCGGCCCGCCCTTGCCGCCCGGCTGCGGCTTCTTGCCGCCCTGCGCCACATCGACCGGCAGCATGACCAGCGCCGTCGTACCGCCCGAGTCGGACGGCCGCAGCTGGATCCGGATGCCGTGCCGCAGCGACAGGCGGCCGACCACGAACAGACCCATGCGGCGGGAGACCGAGACGTCCACCGTCGGGGGGCTGGCCAGCCGCTCGTTGATCGCGGACAGGTCCTCCGGCGACAGGCCGATGCCGGTGTCGTGGATCTCGACCAGCACGCGGCCGTCGGGCAGCGCGTGACCGGTCACCTTGACCTTGGTCTGCGGGGAGGAGAACGACGTGGCGTTCTCCAGCAGCTCGGCGAGCAGGTGCACGAGGTCGTTGACGACGCGGCCGGCGACCTCGGTCTGCGGTACGGCGCTCAGTTCGATGCGCTCGTACTGCTCCACCTCGGACGCGGCGGCACGCAGCACGTCGACCAGCGGCACCGGGCGCGTCCAGCGGCGGCCCGGCTCCTCGCCCGCGAGGACGAGGAGGTTCTCACCGTTACGGCGCATACGGGTCGCGAGGTGGTCCAGCTTGAACAGCGAGGACAGCTGGTCCGGGTCGGCCTCGCGGGACTCCAGTTCGGAGATGAGCGAGAGCTGACGCTGGATGAGGCCCTGGCTGCGGCGCGAGAGGTTGGTGAACATCGCGTTGACGTTGCCTCGCAGCAGTGCCTGCTCGGACGCCAGCCGGACGGCTTCGCGGTGCACGTCGTCGAAGGCCGCGGCCACCTTGCCGATCTCGTCCCGGCTGTGCACGCCGACGGACTCCACGGAGGTGTCCACGTCCTGCGGGTCCGTCTCGGACAGCTGCTTGACCAGCTCGGGCAGCCGCTCCTGGGAGACCTTCTGCGCGGTGTCCTGCAGCCGGCGCAGCGAGCGCACCATGGACCGGGAGACGACGAACGCGCCGACCAGCGAGATGCCGAGGACGAGCAGGATCAGCGCACCGTTGAGGATCGCTTCCTGCGTCGCGTCGTTGCGCAGTTCACGCGACTTCTGCTCCATCTGCGAGAGCAGCGAGCTCTCGATACGGCCCATCTCGTCGATCTTGACGGTGTCCGTGTCGTACCAGTCGAGGTACTTGTAGTCCTCGCTGTGGATGCCGCCGTCGCTGGCGAACGCCCGGTGCGCGAAGGCGACGGCCGCCTTGATGTCGTCGTTGTTGCCGTCCAGACCCTTGGTGAGGTCGGTGGCGCCGGTGAAGATCTGCGAGAAGCGGTCGCGGGCCGCCTTCTCGTTGTCCTCGGCGGTACGGCCGGCCAGCCGGTCGTTGGAGGACAGCTGAGGGCCGCCCTTGTGCGCGAGGCCGGCACTGACCAGCGCGCGCTGCATCGACGCGTATTCCTTGGCGGAGGAGAACGCCGCCAGCGCGCGGGTGCTGCGGATCATCTCCGGGTTGCTGGTCGCCTGCGCCATATCCTGGGACAGCGCGAGCAGCGAGGTGATCAGCTGGTTGTAGCTGCTGACCGTACGGGCGGCGTTGTCGCCGTCCTTGTACGCGTTGTTGCGGATCTCGTTGAGGGTGTTGAGCTGACGCCCGATGTCCAGCAGGGTCGCCTGCACACCGGCCATCGTCGGGTCGTCGCGCTGGACGTCACCGGTGGCCTTGTTGAACGCCTGCTTGGCCCGGTCGGTCGCCTCACGCGGGGCGACGACGCTGGCGTCGTCCTTGACGTTGCCGGTGCCGGCGATCGGGCCCGCCGACTTGTCCCGCTCGACCTGGAGCGCGTCGGCCAGCTCGGTGGCCTGCCGCGTCATCTCGGTGAGCAGCTGCATCTTGTCCAGCTGCTCGATGTTCTCCATCGAGTAGGAGATACGCAGACCGCCCAGCGTGGTCGCGGCGATGACGGGGAGCGCCAGCAGGGAGACCAGGCGGGTGCTGATGCGCCAGTTGCGCATGGCTATTCGGGCGCCGGGGCCGCTCGGCTCCTTGGCGCCCTTCGACGGCTTGGGCGTGGCGCCGTCGGCGGAGTCACCTCCGGCCGTCGGACCGGTGCCCGGGCCATGCTGGGGCGAGGAGGCGCGGTCGCTCCCGCCGCGCAGCTCCGGGTCCGCCGCAGCTTCCCCTTGGCCCTGGCGGGCCTGGGGAGACCCCATGCCATCCCTCTTGAAACGTCCCTGCACTAGCGTCGCAACCTCTGGACCAGGCGTCCCCCCGCGTGAACGGCGGGACGGTTGTCGAGTCGTAGGGGACCGCGGCCCCCGTTTGGCGGTCGTGAGTGACCGGCGAGCTGCCCTCTCTGGCCGAGAGAGCGGCACCACCGCGCGGCGCTTCGCTGCGCCCCCTGCGCGCCGTCCGGCTGAAATCCGCGGCGGTCCGTGGAATTCCAGCACAGTGCCGGATCTCCAACAAGGGCGGTGCCGTCGGCCGTGACAAGCATGACGCAATGTACGGAACACGTCACAACGGGTAGAGGGTGACGCAGTTGATAACGGACTTATGCCCGCGAGTCGCTCACGTGTGCCCCCTGTCCCAGGTGCGGTGATCGGGAGCGGAACATGGGCTTCAATCCAGCAATGTCCGTTTCGCCCCTGGATGTTGATCATGAGAAATGCGGCATTTGTCACACACTTCGTGAGCAAACTCACAGCCACCCGGTCGACTTTCCCGAAGCCGCGTGGGGAATAGCGCGCATAGCCTGACGCTTTACACAGTTGCCCGAAACGACAAGGCCGTAACCCCGCGCACGCCGGAGGCGGCCTTGTCTCCCGACGTCCTTACGCGAGGCACCAGCAGTGAAGACCACGATGATGTTCCGGAACATAGCCAACCCGCGCCGCACCACCCTCGCGCACCTCAAGGACGCCGACGACCTGCAGGGCGCCGCGGCCGAGGCACCGGAGCACGCCGTCGAGCTGCCCACCCAGACCGCCAACCCCCGCCGCACGGTCCTGATGGACGCCCCCGCGCCGCAGACCGTTCCCGCGCAGGCCGGCGCCGCGGACGCGGCCGTATAACCAAGGGGAAGCGGGCCGGCCGCGGCCCCGCGATAGCCTGGAGTGTCAACTCCGGCCAGTGATCAATGAGGGGCAGCGGCAACCCGTGCGCATCGCCAGATTCTCCATCGACGGCAACGTCGGCTTCGGCGTCCTCGACGGCGACGACATCGACGTCATCAAGGGACATCCCTTCGCGGAATTCGAGCGCTCGGGTCACAAGGTCCCCCTCGACAAGGTCCGCCTGCTGCCGCCGGTCCTTCCCAACAAGGTCGTCGCGGTCGGCCGCAACTACGCCGAACACGCGCGCGAGCTGGGCAACGAGGTCCCGGACGTGCCGGTCACCTTCTTCAAGCCCTCCACCTCGGTGGTCGGCCCCGGTGACCCCGTCCTGTACCCCTCCTTCTCACAGGAGGTGCACCACGAGGCCGAGCTCGCCGTCGTCATCGGCCGCATGTGCCGCGAGGTCCCCCGCGAGCGCGTCAAGGACGTCATCCTCGGCTACACCTGCGCCAACGACATCACCGCGCGCGACGTGCAAAAGCGCGAGGCGCAGTGGGCACGGGCCAAGGGCTTCGACACCTCCTGCCCGCTCGGCCCCTGGGTCGAGACGGAGCTGGACCCCAGTGACCTGACGATCATGTGCACCGTCAACGGCGAACAGCGCCAGCTCGGCCGCACCAGCGAGATGGTCCGCTCCGTCGAGGACCTGATCGTGCACATCACCGAGGCGATGACGCTGCTCCCCGGCGACGTCGTCCTCACGGGCACCCCAGCCGGGGTCGGCCCCCTCCAGGACGGCGACGAGGTCGCCGTCCACATCGAAGGCATCGGCACTCTCACCAACAAGGTGATCAAGCGTGGCTAACGCGACCCCCGTCCGCGTCCGTTTCTGTCCCTCCCCGACCGGCAACCCCCACGTGGGCCTGGTCCGCACCGCCCTGTTCAACTGGGCCTTCGCCCGGCACACCCGGGGCACCATGGTCTTCCGCATCGAGGACACCGACGCGGCCCGCGACTCCGAGGAGTCCTACAACCAGCTGCTCGACTCGATGCGCTGGCTGGGCCTGGACTGGGACGAGGGCCCCGAGATCGGCGGCCCCCATGAGCCGTACCGCCAGTCGCAGCGCATGGACCTCTACAAGGAGATCGCGCAGAAGCTGCTGGACGCCGGCCACGCGTACAAGTGCTACTGCTCCACCGCCGAGCTGGACGCCCGCCGCGAGGCCGCCCGCGCCGCCGGCAAGCCCTCGGGTTACGACGGTACGTGCCGCGCCCTGACGGCCGACGAGATCACCGCGTACGAGGCCGAGGGCCGCGAGCCGATCGTCCGCTTCCGGATGCCGGACGAGCCGATCACCTTCACGGACCTGGTCCGCGGCGAACTGACCTTCACCCCGGAGAACGTCCCGGACTACGGCATCCTCCGCGCCAACGGTGCCCCCCTCTACACGCTCGTCAACCCGGTCGACGACGCCCTGATGGAGATCACCCACGTCCTGCGCGGCGAGGACCTGCTCTCCTCCACCCCCCGCCAGGTGGCCCTTTACAAGGCCCTGATCGACCTGGGCATCGCCAAGTACGTCCCCCTCTTCGGCCACCTCCCGTACGTCATGGGCGAGGGCAACAAAAAGCTCTCCAAGCGCGACCCGCAGGCATCCCTCAACCTCTACCGCGAGCGCGGCTTCCTCCCCGAGGGCCTCCTCAACTACCTCTCCCTCCTCGGCTGGTCCTTCTCCGCCGACCAGGACGTCTTCTCCATCGACGAGATGGTCGCGGCCTTCGACATCGCCGACGTCAACGCCAACCCGGCCCGCTTCGACCTGAAGAAGGCCGAGGCGATCAACGCCGACCACATCCGCCGCCTGGACCCGAAGGCCTTCGCCGAGGCCTGCCGCCCCTGGCTGCAGGCCCCCCACGCCAACTGGGACCCGGCCGACTTCGACGAGACCGCCTGGCAGGCCATCGCGCCGCACGCGCAGACCCGCCTCACGGTCCTCTCCGACATCACCGCCAACGTCGACTTCCTCTTCCGCAAGGAGCCGGTCGAAGACGAGGCGTCCTGGACCAAGGCGATGAAGGGCGACCCGGTGGCCCTCCTCACCACCGCCCGCGAAAAGCTGTCCGGCGCCGACTGGTCCAGCCCCGACTCCCTCAAGGAGGCCGTCCTGGCCGCCGGCGAGGCCCACGGCCTCAAACTCGGCAAGGCCCAGGCCCCCGTCCGCGTCGCGGTCACCGGCCGCACCGTCGGCCTGCCGCTCTTCGAGTCCCTGGAGATCCTGGGCAAGGAGCGGACCCTGGCCCGCATCGACGCGGCACTGGCGAAGCTGGGCGCGTAACCGCGCGGCTTCCACGTCGTACGGCGAAGGGGCGGCCACCGGGTTCCGGTGGTCGTCCCTTCGGCGTGTCAGGGCCGGATCACGCGGCCACGAGATCGATGACGTTGATCGCGACGTGCGTGTTGGACACCACGTACTGGATGAAGCCGCCCTCGAACGTGGCCGACCAGCTGTTGTCCCGATGGCTCTTGGCGGGCGCGCCGAACGGATTCAGGCTGAGCTGTTTCTCCAGCTCCTCCAAGGAAGCCCGTTGCGCGGCGCTCAGGGCCGCCTTGCACCGCGCGGCACGGTCTGCGTACCTGATCACGTAAGCGGTCATGGACACCTGCCGACGTCGATCGGATTGTTCTCGGCGTCGTACGCGTTGCCCTCGGCGTCCCGGAAGACCATGCCTTCCGTGTCCCCCTCCGCCAGGCGCTTGGCCATCTGCTCCACCTGATCCAGATAGCCGGGCGTCGCGCACGCGCACGCGAAGGGGAACCACTTGTCGACCACCCGGTCCAGCTCCGCACGGTCGAACTCCGCCGCCGCGCTGAGCCAGTCCTGCTCGAAGTACTGCAGCCAGTCCGGGCGCCGCTGCAACGCCGTACGAATGGCGTCCGGAGTCCGCTCGCAGGCGTTCCGGTCCACTTCGATTTCTCTGTCCATGGCCGGCGACCTCCGGTACGTGTAGGCAGGGCGGGACCCACGGTAGGCGGCGGTGGGGCACACATCCAGGAAATCCGGGCTTCCGTGCCCCGACGGACGGATCGTGACCGGCGACGGTCGAATCGGTCCGTTCGGTCGGGCCCTCATGCCCTCGGCCAGATGACACTGCCGAGGCTGCCCGGTCGCAACGAGATGAACCGGGCCGCGCGGTCCGGGCCCGTGACAGACATGCGAAATCCGCCGCCCACGGCGGCGACGTCCGCACTCCCGTCCTCGTAGACGAGTCCCCAGGCGGCAACCTGCGCGTCCCGAAACCCGCCGACGGCGTACTCCTCGGCGACGGCGAAGAGACGGGGCGCGCTGGCGTCGACAAGGTCTTGGATCTCCCGGGTGAAACCGTCGGGCGGGTCGGGGAGCGGTGGGGGTGGGGATACGGTGGCCATGTGAAGTCTCCTGGCTGTGGGCGGAGTTGCGGAGCTGTTGGTGAGGAGACTAGGGCGGTTGCTGGTATGCAGACCATCGGTTGGTTGGATTCCGTACCGCTACCACTCCTGTGAGTGAAAGGCAGAAGGTATTGGTCCGTGCCAAGGTTCCGCCGACGGTCAAACAGCGTCGGCTCGGGGCTGAGCTGCGCCGTCTCCGGGAGCACGCAGACCTGTCCGCAACGCGTGCCGGGGAGCTGTTCGGTGCCCCGCAATCACGCATCAGCAATATCGAGGCAGGCAGCTACGCGGTCAGTGCGGACCGTGTCAGGGCGCTGGCCCGGCTCTATGAATGCTCGGACGATGCCCTCGTCCAGGCACTGGCCGCGATGACCGGCGGCCGTACGCGCGGCTGGTGGGACGAATACCGTGAGTTGTTGCCCGCGGCGCTGGTCGAGGTCGCCGAGTTCGAACACGAAGCCACAGCAGTGCGGGTGGCCGTGCTCGTGGCGATGCCCGGTCTCCTGCAGTCCGCCGAACATGTCCGTGCCGCGTACAGCCAGAACGTGCCTGCGCTGCGCCCATTCGAGATCGAACACCGCACTGCGTTCCGCGTCAGGCGCCAGGGCGTCCTGCACGGGGAACCTCCGTTGCCCTACGCCGCGATCATCCACGAAGCCGCCCTGCGGATGGGGATCGGCGGGACGGACGTCGTGCGCGCACAGCTTCGGCATCTCATGGACATGGGCGAGTACGAGCACATCACGATCCAGGTCATTCCGTTCGGGCGGGCGGATTTTCCCGCAGCGGGCGGCCAGCCGATCACCTATGTGTGTGGGTCCGTACCTCAGCTGGACACCGTCCTGCTGGACACCGACCACGGCCTGGAGATCCTCCACGTGGAGGACCAGCTCGCCCGTTACCGGGAAGTGCTGGACCGCATGAGTCGGTGTGCACTCGATCCCGCTGAGAGCCGCAACTTCATCCACAAGATCGCGAAGAGTCTGTGAGGCCCCGGAGATGCACGACTACCAGTGGCAGAAGTCCTCGTACAGCAACGCGGCGGTGAATTGCGTGAACATCGCTGCCGCCCCCGACGGCACCCTCCGTCTCAGGGAGAGCGACGCTCCGGAGGTCATTCTCGCGGTCACCCGCGACGGCCTGGCCGCGTTCCTGGCCGTGATCAAGGGGTAAGGCGCGTGCTCACCGTACGCGGTCGCCGAGCACGCGCGTGGGGCCCGGCGAGCCGGACCCCACGTCACCTTCGGCGCGCGAGCGCGCCTCAGCAGACCTCGACGCGCTTGTACTTGCCCCGCTCGCTGTGGTGGCGGTAGCTGGCGCCGTTCTTCAAGGTGTGGCAGTCGAACGGGCCGAACGAGCCGACCACGCGGACACGCATCGTCTTGCCGCAGTTGTTCTGCACGCGCGCCTCCCGGTAGCGGCCCACCACGGTGAAGACGTTGCGCTTCACGCACTCGGGCGCCGTGCCGTTCGCGGACGCCGGTGCGGCGGTCACCAGGCTGTCGATTCCCAGGCCGGCCACGGCCAGCCCCACCACGGCGGCACGCTTCATGTCGATCACTGGTCGATCACTCCCCGTTGGATTCCGGACGGGGCGTGAAGAGCGCCCCGGCAGGGCGACAGCATGCCACGGCCTTGACGTGCGCAGGGCAAAAAACTCGGGCACTCGCGTGGCCCGCCCGGGTACCGTCGGTTTCATGACCATCGAGGCCGTCCTCTGGGACGTGGACGACACCCTCTTCGACTACACCGGCTCCGACCGCGCGGGAGCGCTTCGGCATATGGAGGCCGAGGGGCTGCTCGGGCGGTATGCGGACGCCGAGTGTGCGCTTGGGCGGTGGCGGAAGTGTATGGAGGTCGCCTTCGCGCGCTTCCTCGCCGGGGAGGTGGGTTTCCTGGAGCATCGTCGGGAGCGGGCGCGGACCTTCCTCGGGACGGTGCTGAGTGACGCCGAGGCCGATGCCTGGTTCGGGAGGTATGTCGCGCTCTACGAGGCCGCCTGGACGCTCTTTCCGGATGCCGCGCAGGCTCTTAAGGATCTTGCTCCGGTGGCCCGGCAGGGTGTGCTGTCGAACTCTTCCGTCGCCAATCAGGACCGCAAGCTGCGGGCGCTGGGTATTCGTGAGCACTTCGAGGTGGTGCTGTGCGCCGACGAGCTGGGGCACGCGAAGCCGGCGGCGGAGGCGTTTCTGGCGGCCTGTGACGCCATGGGGCTGGCGCCGGAGCGGGTTGTCTATGTGGGGGACAGGGTGGATGTGGACGCCATTGGTGCTCGGGATGCCGGGCTGGGCGCGGTGTGGGTGGACCGGGGCGGTGCGGAGGGTGAGGTGCCGGACGGGGTGACGCGGGTCGGCGGGCTCGCCGAGCTGCCCGGGCTGGTGCGGGGCCTTATCGGTTTTGGAGCGTCGTCCACCTTCGGGTAATGTTCTTTCTGCGCCGCCCGGGCGGGCCGAAAGGCCGGGCCGGGGAGCGCGAGCCGAACAAAACTCCGGTCAGGGGTTGCGTTCTGGTGGGCTATGGTGTAATTGGCAGCACGACTGATTCTGGTTCAGTTAGTCTAGGTTCGAGTCCTGGTAGCCCAGCAAGAGATCTTCTGAAGGTCTCTTGATCATGCAGTATCAGGCCCCCGTTGTGTAGCGGCCTAGCACGCCGCCCTCTCAAGGCGGTAGCGCCGGTTCGAATCCGGTCGGGGGTACAGATCCTTTCTCACCGTCATCTTCGGGTCGCTCCCGGATGTGACGACGCAAGGATCGCTAGGGCCCCCGTTGTGTAGCGGCCTAGCACGCCGCCCTCTCAAGGCGGTAGCGCCGGTTCGAATCCGGTCGGGGGTACTGGTCTAAACCACCATGGGCTATGGTGTAATTGGCAGCACGAGTGATTCTGGTTCATTTAGTCTAGGTTCGAGTCCTGGTAGCCCAGCGCGAAATCGCAGGTCAACTGCGGTTCTGCAGTGCAAGCCCCCGTTGTGTAGCGGCCTAGCACGCCGCCCTCTCAAGGCGGTAGCGCCGGTTCGAATCCGGTCGGGGGTACGCGACGAAGAGGCCCTTCCCGGTTGGGGAGGGCCTCTTCGCATGAAACGGGCCCCGCATCCCGGGGCCCTTCGTCATGAGGCGCCGCCCCGGTACCGGCGGTGCGACTCTTCCGCCTCCGCGAGCCGCCGCAGGCTCAGCAGTACCGGTTCGAGCAGTACGGTCAGCGCCACCGCGGCCTCCACCTGCTCGGCGGGCGTCTCGAACTGCTCCACCAAATCCAGGTCGGCGACGGCCAGTTCGCCCGCGAGCCGGGCGTACGGCAGAACGTTCTCGACGGCGTGCGGGTAGCCGAGCCGGGCGAGCGCGGCCAAGGCGTTCACCAGCATTTCGTACGCGGGGGAGGCCGCCCCCGTCTCCAGCCCGTGCTGCCAGCCCAGGCGGTGCAGCAGCTCGTCCGCTGTCCCGTGTGCCGCCGTGGTCTCCACGGTCTCCTCCGTGGGACCGGGGGCGTGCGGCAGGGCCCACACAGCCGCGCCGAGGCGCATGTGGTGGTCCAGAGTCTCGTCCTCGATCGCGGCCAGCACCTCGCGGGCGGTGGCCACCGGCATCTTGCCGACCTGGACCAGCGCCCTCACCAGGCGTAGCCGGCGCAGGTGGGCGTCGCCGTACTCGGCGGTGGTGGCGGTGACTCGCTCGCCCGGCGGGAGCAGCCGCTCACGCAGGTAGTACTTGATCGTGGCGGTGGGTACCCCGCTGCGTTCGCTCAGTTCCGCCAGTCGCATCCCTCTTGCGCCCTTCTTTGGAGAGTGACACTATCCAAGCATGGATAGTGTCGCTATCCAAAGCCTGGAGAGGCAGGGGGACAGTCGTGAGCGACAAGGTCGTGCCGGGGCGCATGGTGGTGGACACCGACGAGGAGGTGGTCGTCTTCCTGATTGGGATGCACGTCAACAAGTTCCGGGACGTGCGTAGTTGGCTGCCCGTGATGCTCGGGATGCCACGGATGCTCAAGGAGCTGTCGCGCGAGCGGGGTGCGGGATTGCTCGGCTTCCGGGTGCTGAACGGCGGGCCGCGCTCCTTCACCGTCATCCAGTACTGGGAGTCGCGCGAGAAGCTGTACGCGTACGCCTCGGAGCAGAACATGGAGCACCACCCCGCGTGGGCGGCGTTCAACCGCCGCGCGCGGAGCGGCAAGGGGGGAGTCGGCATCTGGCACGAGACGTACGTCGTGCCGGCGGGGGCGTACAGCACGATCTACAACACGGTGCCGCCGACCGGGCTCGGTGCCGCGTACGGCGTCGCCCCGGCCGGCCGGCGCGCTCATGGGGCGACCGCGCCCGCGAGCGCGCCGCTGCACGGCTGACGCTCACAGGGGGCGTACTGCGGCGCTCCGGCCGACCGGTGTCCTCGCTGGTCAGCCGGTACGGCGCAGCGCCTCGCTGAGCCGCGCTGCCGCGTCGATGACCGCCTGGGCGTGCATCCGGCCCGGGTGGCGGGTCAGCCGCTCGATCGGTCCGGAGACCGAGACGGCGGCGACCACGCGGTTCGAGGGGCCGCGTACGGGGGCGGAGACCGAGGCCACGCCCGGCTCCCGCTCGCCGATCGACTGCGCCCAGCCCCGGCGCCGTACGCCGGACAGGGCGGTGGCCGTGAAGCGGGCGCCCTGGAGGCCGCGGTGCAGGCGCTCCGGCTCCTCCCAGGCCATCAGGATCTGGGCGGCCGAGCCGGCCTTCATGGGGAGCGTGGAGCCGACCGGGACGGTGTCCCGCAGTCCGGACAGCCGTTCCGCCGCGGCCACGCAGATGCGCATGTCGCCCTGGCGCCGGTAGAGCTGCGCGCTCTCGCCCGTCACGTCGCGAAGGTGCGTGAGCACCGGCCCGGCCGTGGCCAGCAGGCGGTCCTCGCCGGCCGCCGCGGCCAGCTCCGACAGCCGCGGGCCGAGGATGAACCGGCCCTGCATGTCCCTCGCCACCATCCGGTGGTGTTCCAGTGCCACGGCCAGCCGGTGTGCCGTGGGTCGTGCGAGCCCGGTCGCCGTGACCAGCCCGGCGAGGGTGGCCGGACCGGACTCCAGAGCGCTCAGTACCAGAGCTGCCTTGTCGAGAACGCCGACGCCGCTAGAGTTGTCCATGCAACGATACTCGCGTCTCACAGTGTGAAACGCAAGTTCAATTTTCCGGGGAAGCCGCCAATCTGTAGTCGCGGCCCCCGACCAGGGCCCGGCACGACGTCCGGAACCGGGGGACGGACGCTGCGCACACAGTCGAGTTGGGCCGGCAATGCGGCCGGCCGGAGGGAAAGCGATGGCACGGACACTCGCGGAGAAGGTCTGGGACGACCATGTCGTCCGGCGCGCCGAAGGCGAGCCCGACCTCCTCTTCATCGACCTGCACCTGCTGCACGAGGTGACCAGCCCGCAGGCGTTCGACGGCCTCCGCAAGGCCGGTCGCCCGGTGCGGCGTACCGACCTCACCATCGCCACCGAGGACCACAACACCCCCACCCTCGACATCGACAAGCCCATCGCCGACCCCGTCTCCCGCACCCAGCTGGAGACGCTGCGCAAGAACTGCGCGGAGTTCGGCGTCCGGCTGCACCCGCTGGGCGACGTCGAGCAGGGAGTCGTCCACGTAGTGGGACCGCAGTTGGGACTGACCCAGCCGGGCACCACCGTGGTCTGCGGTGACAGCCACACCTCCACCCACGGCGCCTTCGGCGCGCTGGCCTTCGGCATCGGCACCAGCCAGGTCGAGCACGTGCTGGCCACCCAGACGCTGCCGATGGCGCCCTTCCGGACCATGGCCGTCACCGTCGAGGGCGAACTGCCCGACGGCGTCACCGCCAAAGACCTGATCCTCGCCGTCATCGCCCGGATCGGCACCGGCGGCGGCCAGGGCTACGTCATCGAGTACCGCGGCGAGGCCATCGAGAAGCTCTCGATGGAGTCCCGGATGACCATCTGCAACATGTCCATCGAGGCGGGCGCCCGGGCCGGCATGATCGCCCCCGACGAGACCACCTTCGCCTACCTCCAGGGCCGCGACCACGCGCCCCGGGGTGCCGACTGGGACGCCGCCGTCGCGTACTGGAAGACCCTGCGCACCGACGACGACGCGGTCTTCGACCACGAGGTCGTCATCGACGCCGCCGAGCTGGCCCCGTTCGTCACCTGGGGCACCAACCCGGGCCAGGGTGCGCCGCTTTCGGCGGCCGTCCCCGACCCCGCTTCGTACGAAGACGCATCGGAGCGCTTCGCCGCCGAAAAGGCCCTGGAATACATGGGGTTGACGGCGGGTCAGCCGTTGCGTGACATCCGTGTGGACACCGTCTTCGTAGGCTCCTGCACCAATGGGCGGATCGAGGATCTGCGCTCCGCCGCCGAGGTCGTAAGGGGCCGCCGGGTCGCCGACGGCGTACGGATGCTGGTCGTGCCGGGCTCGGTACGGGTCTCCCTCCAGGCGGTCTCGGAGGGCCTCGACAAGGTGTTCACCCAGGCCGGTGCCGAGTGGCGCCACGCCGGCTGCTCGATGTGCCTGGGCATGAACCCGGACCAGCTGGCGCCGGGCGAGCGCTCCGCGTCCACCTCCAACCGCAATTTCGAGGGACGGCAGGGCAAGGGCGGCCGCACCCACCTGGTCTCGCCTCAGGTCGCCGCCGCAACGGCGGTTCTCGGCCATCTGGCATCGCCGGCCGACCTGTCCGACGCCGACGTACACACGCCCGCGGGAGTCTGAGAACGATGGAAGCTTTCACCACACACACCGGCCGGGCCGTCCCGCTGCGCCGCAGCAACGTCGACACCGACCAGATCATCCCGGCCCACTGGCTCAAGAAGGTCACCCGCGACGGCTTCGAGGACGGGCTCTTCGAGGCCTGGCGCAAGGATCCGCAGTTCGTGCTGAACCAGGAGGCGTACCGAGGAGCGACCGTTCTGGTGGCCGGTCCGGACTTCGGTACCGGCTCCTCGCGTGAGCACGCGGTGTGGGCGCTGCAGAACTTCGGCTTCAAAGCCGTCATCTCCTCGCGTTTCGCCGACATCTTCCGGGGCAACTCGCTGAAGAACGGACTGCTGACCGTCGTGCTCCCGCAGGAGACCGTCGAAGCGCTGCAGAAGCTCGCCGAGACGGACCCCACCGCGGAGGTCACCGTCGACCTCGTCGGCCGGCAGGTCCGGGCACCGGGCATCACCGCTGGTTTCGAGCTGGACGAGAACGCGCGTTGGCGGCTGCTGGAGGGCCTGGACGACATCAGCCTCACCCTTCGGGAGGAGCAGGCCATCGCCGCCTACGAGGCGAACAGGCCGTCGTTCAAGCCGCAAACAGTAGTAGTCTGACCTCGGGTTTTTTGGCTCAAAGCCTTATTGCGTACGATGCGCCCTCTGCTAGTTGGCAGGGGGCGCATCGGCGTGTGGACGCTGCTGTTGAGGCCCCGTGAAGCGACAACTCGCCGCAGATGGCACAATTAGCGCATGGAACGCGACGACCAACTCGAGCTCTACGGTCTCGTCGCCGACCGACTCAAGGACGCACACACACGCGTGCGGACACTGCAAGTCCCGGAGGGCGTACGCATGGCGCTGACCCGGAAGCTGCTCGTCATCACGGCGGCGGCGAAACACGATCTGGCGGACGCGGCAAGGCGTCTGGAGTGGTTCATCAACGACCTCGACGAGGGTCGCTTTCCCGTAGACGTGCACGCCGATGGAACTCCGTGAAGGTCGAGTTCGTTGCGGCACAAGGGTGATTAGCCCGTTTCGTGTTTGATTTGCGGTATATATCTGCCTAACGTGCGAAAAGGCTTGAACACTTTCGTTCCAGCAATGTCTCCGAAGGGGAAGACGTGAACAAGGCGCAGCTCGTAGAAGCCATTGCCGACAAGCTCGGCGGCCGTCAGAACGCCGCGGACGCGGTGGACGCGGTACTGGACGCAATCGTCCGTGCAGTTGTCTCCGGCGACCGCGTATCGGTCACCGGATTCGGTTCGTTCGAGAAGGTGGACCGTCCGGCCCGCTACGCCCGCAACCCGCAGACGGGTGAGCGGGTCCGGGTCAAGAAGACCTCGGTGCCCCGTTTCCGCGCCGGTCAGGGCTTCAAGGACCTGGTCAGCGGCTCGAAGAAGCTCCCGAAGAACGACGTGGCCGTCAAGAAGGCCCCCAAGGGCAGCCTTTCGGGCGGCTCCACCCGTACGACGGCCAAGGCCGCCGCCAAGAAGGCCACGGCCAAGAAGTCGGCCGCGAAGAAGACCACGGCCACCGCCAAGAAGGCCACGCCGGCGAAGAAGACCACCGCCACGGCGAAGAAGGCGGCGGCCACCGCCAAGAAGGCGGCGCCGGCGAAGAAGGCGGCCACCACCACGGCGAAGAAGTCGGCGGCCAAGAAGACCACGGCCACCGCCAAGAAGGCCACCCCGGCCAAGAAGGCCACCGCCACCGCCAAGAAGGCGACGGCCAAGAAGACCGCGCCCGCGACCAAGGCGACGGCCAAGAAGGCCCCGGCCAAGAAGACCACGGCCCGCAAGACCACCGCCAAGAAGACCACCGCCCGCAAGCGGTAATTCAGCAGCGGCGACGCCACGCGTCGGGCCGGACTCCCCTCGGGGAGCCCGGCCCGCGGTGTGTCCCGGACCGCCCGCCCCGGTGTGCGGCACGGCCTGTGCGCCGTGTGCCGTCTAGGCTGGTCACCATGCAGGCCACCGCGTACACCTACGACGCCCAGACCCGTTCCGGCAGTGTGCTGCTCGACGACGGCACGCCGCTGCCCTTCGACACGGCGGCCTTCGACGCGGGCGGCCTGCGGCTGCTGCGGCCCGGTCAGCGGGTCCGTATCGACGTCGAGGGCGAGGCCGGTGGCGGCAAGGAGACGGACGGGCGCCGCATCGTGCTCGTCACCCTCCAGACGTTCTGAGCGTTCTCCGGCTCATCGTCACGCGCTCATCGTCACGTTCCGGGCGCCGGGACGCCTGCCGTCACGCTCCGGACGTACGGACGCCTTCCGTCACCCCATGGGCCCGTATCCGCGGCACACAGCGGGCGGTATGCCGCCCCACGCCCAGTGCCAGAGCGGCCCGCAGATCCTCCCCGGTGTCCACGTCCCGGCGTACGGATTCGACACCCGGCAGCACGATCTCGTCCGCCCCTGATTCGCGGTGACGCGCCCGGGACGGCCCGCCGAAAGCGGGTGCCAATTCCACTCCCGGAGCCGCGCACAGCAGCGTCGTCCCGATTTCCGCCGCATCCGCGAGAAATGCCCGGGGAAAAGCGGCGGCCGCCGACAGTACCCGCCGCAGTTCAGCGGGGCGCAACGCCGGGAGATCCGCGTTCAGCGCCGCCACGGCCGCGGTGGCGCGCCGTTGCCGCACCACGCCCGCTCCGTACGCCAGCGCCGCGTTGAGACCACGGGCCGGCAGGTCCGCCACGACGCGCGCTCCGAGGGCCGCCAGCCGCTCCCCGGCGACCGGATCGTCCGTGACAACCGCCACATCCAGGACGTCTTCGCAGGCCAGCGCGGCCGTCACGGTGTCCAGCGCGAACGCCAGTGCCAACTGGGGCCGGAGCTCTTCCCCCGCCGCCCGGGACAGCCTGCTCTTCGCCCGTACCAGGGGTTTCAGCGGTACGACCAGGCTCCAGCCCGCGTCCACTCCGTCTCTTCGCATCGCCCTCATTGTCACCTGCCGTCACCGCCATCCGTGAGCGGCGGGGTTACGGTGTTCTCGACATAGCGGGTACCTGGGGCGACACTTGTGCGGCTGCCGGGTCGCAGCAGCTCAGCAGAACCCACAAGGAGGGTGTCCCAGTGTCCCGCCGCAGAATCGGCTTCTGGTACCGCTTGGCCGCGGTCATCTGCAAACCGCCGCTCCTGGTTCTGTTCAAGCGGGACTGGCAGGGAATGGAGCACATTCCCGCCGACGGCGGATTTATCACCGCGGTCAACCACAACTCGTATCTGGACCCGCTGTCGTATGCGCACTACCAGTACAACACCGGGCGGGTCCCGCGATTCCTCGCCAAGTCCGGGCTCTTCAAGGGCGGCTTCGTCGGCCTGATGATGCGCGGCACCGGCCAGATCCCGGTCTACCGGGAATCCGCCGACGCCGCGGTGGCCTTCCGCGCCGCCGTGGCCGCCATCGACAAGGGCGAGTGCGTCGCCTTCTACCCCGAGGGCACCCTCACCCGCGACCCCGACATGTGGCCCATGCAGGGCAAGACCGGGGCCGCCCGCGTGGCGTTGCTCACCAAGGCACCGGTCATCCCGGTGGCGCAGTGGGGCGCCAACGAGGTGATGCCGCCGTACGCCAAGGAGAAGAAGCTGCGGCTCTTCCCGCGCAAGACCCTGCGGGTCAAGGCGGGGCCGCCGGTCGACCTCAGCGAGTTCTACGGCAAGGAGCCGACCGCCGAGGTGCTGCGCGCGGTGACCGACAAGGTCATGGCCGCCGTCACGCAGATCCTCGGCGAGGTGCGCGACGAGCCGGTGCCGGCCGAGCCGTACGACCACAAGAAGGCCGTCGCCGCCCGGCGCGACCGGGACCGCAAGGCCCGCCAGGAGACGGCCGACGCGGCCGGGGAGCGGGCGCGGAAACTGGACGAGCAGGGCGTGAAACTGGACGACCAGGCACCAAAAACACAGGAGGATGAAGGCAAGTGACGCGCTGCGCCGTCTACGGCACGGGGTCCTGGGGCACCGCATTCGCGATGGTGCTCGGCGACGCGGGCTGCGAGGTGACGATGTGGGGCCGCAGAGCGGGCCTGGTCGACGCCATCAACACCGGCCGTACCAACCCCGACTACCTGCCGGACGCGGAGCTGCCGGAGTCCGTACGCGCCACCACCGACCCCGCCGAGGCCGCCCGGGGCGCCGATTTCACCGTCCTGGCCATCCCGTCGCAGACGCTGCGCGACAACCTCGCCGCCTGGGCGCCCCTGCTGCCCGCCGACACCGTCCTGGTCTCCCTGATGAAGGGCGTCGAACTGGGCACCGCCAAGCGGATGAGCGAGGTCATCGAAGAGGTCGCCAAGGCCCCCGCCGAGCGGGTCGCGGTGCTGACCGGCCCCAACCTCGCCAAGGAGATCGCCACCCGGCAGCCCGCCGCTGCGGTCGTGGCCTGCGCGGACGAGGCGGTGGCCCGGCGCCTCCAGGCCGCCTGCCACACCCCTTACTTCCGCCCGTACACCAACACCGACGTGGTCGGCGCGGAGCTGGGCGGCGCGGTCAAGAACGTCATCGCGCTGGCGGTCGGCATGGCCGGCGGCATGGGCCTGGGCGACAACGCCAAGGCCTCCCTGATCACCCGCGGCCTCGCCGAAACCACCCGGCTGGGCCTGGCCATGGGCGCCGACGCGCACACCTTCGCCGGTCTCGCCGGAATGGGCGACCTGGTCGCCACCTGCTCCTCGCCGCTCTCCCGCAACAACACCTTCGGCGCCAACCTCGGCCGCGGGATGACGCTGGAGGAGACCATCGCGGTCACCAAGCAGACCGCGGAGGGCGTCAAGTCCTGCGAGTCGGTACTGGATCTGGCCCGCCGGCACGGCGTCGACATGCCGATCACCGAAACGGTCGTCGACATCGTCCACGAGGGCAAACCGCCGCTGGTGGCCCTCAAGGAGCTGATGTCGCGCAGCGCCAAGCCCGAACGGCACTGAGACCCGGCCGCGCCGGGCAGCCCCGGGGACCGGCGCCGCCCGCGGTGACACGCGGGGCCCCGGCGACTCCCGGGCCCGCGGCACTGACTCCACCTGGGGCAGCAGGTACGCTCATCGCGATATGAGCAGTGAGACCCCTCCCCAGAAGCCCCGCGTCGCCGTCGTGTTCGGCGGGCGCAGCTCCGAGCACGCCATCTCCGTGGTCACCGCGGGCGCCGTGCTGGCCGCCATCGACCGCGAGAAGTACGACGTACTGCCCATCGGCATCACGGCCGACGGACGGTGGGCGCTGACCGCCGATGCCCCGGAGCGGATGGCCATCACGGACCGGAAGCTGCCGAACGTGGCGGAGCTGAGCGAGTCCGCCGACGGCACCGTCATCCTGCCGGTCGACCCGACCAGCCGCGAGGTCGTCTACAGCGAGCCGGGCATGGCGCCCAAGGTGCTCGGCGAGGTCGACGTCGTCTTCCCCGTGCTGCACGGCCCGTACGGCGAGGACGGCACCCTCCAGGGCCTCCTGGAACTGTCCGGCGTGCCCTACGTGGGCTCCGGAGTGCTCGCCTCGGCCGTCGGCCAGGACAAGGACTACATGAAGCGGGTGTTCACCTCCTTCGGGCTGCCGGTCGGCCCGTACGAGGTCATCCGCCCGCGCGAGTGGGAGCAGGACCCCGCGGCGGCCCGCAAGAAGATCGTGGACTTCGCCGGCGAGCACGGCTGGCCGCTGTTCGTGAAGCCCGCCAGGGCCGGCTCCTCCATGGGCATCTCCAAGGTGGACGACCTCTCCGCGCTGGACGAGGCCGTTGAGGAGGCGCGCCGCCACGACCCCAAGATCATCGTGGAGTCGCTGCTCAGCGGCCGGGAGATCGAGTGCGGCGTCCTGGAGTTCGAGGACGGCCCGCGCGCCAGCGTCCCGGCCGAGATCCCGCCGGTCAGCGCGCACGACTTCTACGACTTCGAGGCCAAGTACATCGACTCGGCCGCCGGCCTGGTGCCCGCGCCGCTCACCGAGGAGCAGACCGCGCGCGTCCGGGAACTGGCCGTGGCGGCCTTCGAAGCGGCCTCCTGCGAGGGCCTGGTACGCGCCGACTTCTTCCTGCAGGACAACGGCGAGTTCGTGATCAACGAGATCAACACGCTGCCCGGCTTCACGCCCATCTCGATGTACCCGCGGATGTGGCAGGAGAGCGGCGTCAGCTACCCGGAACTGATCGACCGGCTGGTCCAGGCGGCGCTGCGGCGCTCCACGGGGCTGCGCTGAGGCGGCCGGCCGGCGTCCTCAGACCCCGGCCGGCACCGTCTTCTTCACGGCGTCCGCGAGGTCGGTGAGCACATCGACCTCCGGGGCGTACTTCCCCGGCACACTCACCTCGACGTACGTCTTGCGCAACACGGTCGTGAAGCGGTAACCGTCGTCCTGCTTCTCGAAGAGCCACTCGACACCATTGACTTCCGCCGCGTCCGCACCGGGGTTGTAATGTTCACTCCCAGGCTTCAGCACGGCGGGCTTGGGCACCCCGCAGCGCAACCGGACGGCAGGATCACCCCAGACGGCGGTGAAGTCCGAGACCGGGTCGGCGGTGCCCCGCTCCAGCCCGTCCACGGTCCGCGGCAACTCCTTGTGGAGCGCCCGGCACTGCCGCGCGGCGTCGCCCTCGGGCGAGGGAGCGGCGACGGGGACCGAGGACGAGCAGCCCACCGCGGCGAACGCCACGGTGAGCAGGGCCGGAATCAGCAGCCGGCGCGACGAGGAGATCACCCGGCCGAGCATACGGGGGAGCTAGAGATGGACCACCGGGCAGGTCAGGGTGCGGGTGATGCCGTCCACCTGCTGGACCTTGGCGACCACCATGCGGCCCAGTTCGTCGACCGTGTCGGCCTGCGCCCGCACGATGACGTCGTACGGGCCGGTGACGTCCTCGGCCTGGATCACGCCGGGAATCTTGGCGATCACTTCCGCTACGGCCGACGCCTTGCCCACCTCGGTCTGGATCAGGATGTACGCCTGTACCACGGGACCTCCAGGGCGGCTTCGAGGATCATGTGGGAAGAAGGGACGCCACGGTACCGCGTCGGTGCGCGCGCCGGGGAGACCCGCGCGGGGAACGCGACGCGCGGCGCGGGGACCGGCCACCTCGGGGGAACGGGGGCCGGCCGCGCGGGTACGCGGTACGGACCGGCGTCGCAGTACGGATCGGCAGCGCAGTACGGATCGTCCGTACGCATCGGAAGGGCAGCAGCATGAAGGGCACCGTGGGCGAGCTGGGAGAGTTCGGGCTGATCAGGGAGCTGACCTCCCGGCTCACCGCCACCCCGGCCGTACGGATCGGTCCGGGCGACGACGCCGCGGTGGTCACCGCGCCGGACCGCAGGGTCGTGGCCAGCACCGACGTACTCCTCGAAGGGCGGCACTTCCGCCGCGACTGGTCCACCGCCTACGACGTGGGCCGCAAGGCCGCCGCACAGAACCTGGCCGACATCGCCGCCATGGGCGCGGTGCCCACCGCCATCCTGCTCGGCCTGGTGGTGCCCGCCGAACTGCCCGCGACCTGGGCGACCGAGCTGATGGACGGACTGCGCGACGAGTGCCACGTGGCGGGCGCCGCCGTGGTCGGCGGCGACGTCGTACGCGGCGACACGATCACCGTCGCCATCACCGCCCTGGGTGACCTGCGCAACCAGGAACCCGTCACCCGATCCGGTGCCCAGCCCGGCGACGTCGTCGCCGTCACCGGCTGGCTGGGCTGGTCCGCGGCCGGATACGCGGTCCTCACCCGCGGCTTCCGCTCCCCGCGCGCCTTCGTGGAGGCACACCGCCGCCCCGAACCTCCGTACCACGCGGGCCCCGCGGCGGCCGGTCTCGGCGCCACCGCCATGACGGACGTCAGCGACGGCCTGGTCGCCGACCTCGGCCACATCGCCGAAGCCAGCAAGGTCCGCATCGACCTGCGCTCGGGCCAGATCGACATCCCCTCCCAGATGTCCGACATCGGCACGGCGGTCGGCGTGGACCCGATGCAGTGGGTGCTCAACGGCGGCGAGGACCACGCCATCGTGGCGACGTTCCCGCCGGACGTGAAACTGCCCGCCCGCTGGAAGGTGATCGGCGAGGTGCTGAACCCGTCGGCGCTGCCGCAGGTGACGGTGGACGGGGCGCCGTGGTCCAGCGCGGGCTGGGACCACTTCGGCGAGGACCAGGACGGCGGGCCCGCCGGGGCCTGAAGGCCCGCGGGGCGGGCCCGCGCGGCGCCCCGGTAGATTCGCCGGTATGCGCACACCTCCACGCGTCCTGACCGTCGCCGGGTCCGACTCCGGCGGCGGCGCGGGCATCCAGGCCGACCTGAAGACGATGCTGGCGCTCGGCACGCACGGCATGAGCGTGCTGACCGCCGTCACCGCACAGAACTCGCTGGGCGTGCAGGGCGCGTGGGAACTGCCCGCCGAAGCCGTACGGGCCCAGTTCCGCAGCGTCGTCGACGACATCGGCGTCCAGGCCGTCAAGACCGGGATGCTGTCCTCACCTGAACTGGTCGAGACGGTCGCCGGCCTGCTCGCCGGGGTGCCCGCCCCGGTCGTCATCGACCCGGTCGGCGTCTCCAAGCACGGCGACGCGCTGCTGGCCGCCTCCGCGCTGGACGCGGTCCGTACGAAGCTGCTGCCCACGGCCACCCTCGCCACCCCCAACCTCGACGAGGTGGCGCAGCTCACAGGCGTACGGGTACGGCAGGAAGCCGACCTGCCGCGCGCCGCCGCCGCGATACTGGGCTTCGGGCCCCGCTGGGCGCTGATCAAGGGCGGTCATCTGGAGGGCGACGCCGTCGACCTGCTCACCGACGGCTCCGAAGAGCACTGGCTGCGCGCACCGCGGCACGACAACCGGCACACCCACGGCACCGGCTGCACGCTCGCCAGCGCCGTCGCCGCCCGGCTCGCACTGGGAGACACGGTCCCGCAGGCCGTGGCGGCGGCCAAGGAGTACGTCACCGGCGCCATCGCGGGCGGCTTCCGCCTGGGCGCGGGGATCGGACCGGTGGATCACGGGTGGCGGATCAGGGAGTAGGCCGGCCCGCGCGCCCGCCCCGAGGGCCGCATCCGTATGCGAACCCGTACGTGAACCGTGCGCGGACCGTGTACGGGCACGGCAAAAAGCCGGCCCACCGAGGTGGACCGGCTTTCAGGCAACCGGCTCGGGCTGCGCTACGACTATGACGTCAGCGCGAGACCTTGCCGGCCTTGATGCACGAGGTGCAGACGTTGAGCCGCTTCGGCGTGCGCCCGATGACCGCGCGCACCGTCTGGATGTTGGGGTTCCAACGACGGTTGGTACGGCGGTGCGAGTGGGAAACGCTCTTGCCGAAGCCCGGCCCCTTGCCGCAGACGTCGCAGTTGGCAGCCACGGGTCACTCCAAAGACTTCAGATGCACTTACGGTGAATCCCGACGAGCGGAGTGCATTGAACCGACCCGATTCGCCAGGAGAGGAATGGCCCGATTCGCATCGGGCAACCGGAGCAGCATACAACGACCGCTCCCGTAGAACGAAACTACCATGAGCGCCCCGGCCCCCGCCCCGGCCGCCGGGCCCCGCGCGACTACTGTGCGGTGGATCGCATGACCGAGCCGAGCCCGCGACGGGCCGCTGGCCGAGGAGGACGAACGGTGCCGCACCCGCTCGACGCCGATGCGGTACGCACCTGGTGCGCCCTCGCGCTCCAGGCCCTGGGCCGCGAACGCGAGCGGATCGACGCGATCAACGTCTATCCCGTCGCCGACGGGGACACCGGCACCAACCTCTACCTGACCGTGGAGTCCGCGGCCCGCGCGGTCGAGGCCGCCTTCGACGGACACGGCGCCTCGGGCACCGCGCCCGGCCTCGCCGACGCCGTCGGCGCCATGGCCCACGGGGCCCTCATAGGAGCGCGCGGCAATTCCGGGACGATCCTCGCGCAGCTGCTGCGCGGCATGGCGGAAATCCTGGGCAACGGGGACGGGGACGGAAATGGACGCGGGGACGGGGCTGGGCCCGGCGGTCCGGCCGCGGCGCTGAAGCGGGCCCTGCGGCGGGCGGCCGAGTCGACGTACGAAGCGGTGGCGCACCCCGTGGAAGGCACGGTCCTCACGGTCGCCACCATGGCCGCCCAGGCCGCCGAGCGGGCCGACGGGACCCCGGCGGCGGTGGCACGGGCCGCGTACGAGGGGGCACGCACCGCCCTGGACGCGACGCCGGGGCAGCTGGCGGTCCTGGGCCGGGCGGGCGTCGTGGACGCGGGAGGCTGCGGCCTGGTCGCCCTGCTGGGCGCGCTGGCCGGGGCACTCTCCGGAGAGGTGCCGACGGCACCCATCGCCGTACGGCCGGACGCCCCCGTGCCGGTGGCCGGCGGCTGCCCGGCGGCGGACGGGCCCGCCCCCGGAGGACAGCACGGGGACGCCCCGGACCCGCACGGGCCCCACGACAGCGACACCACCCCGGACGGCCCCGCCTTCGAAGTGATCTACCTCCTGGAAGCCGACGACGCCGCCGTGCCCCGGCTGCGCACCCGGCTGGACGGCCTCGGCGACTCCCTGGTCGTCGTCGGCGGGGACGGGCTGTGGAACGTGCACGTCCACGTGGACGACGCGGGCGCCGCCGTGGAGGCGGGCATCGAGGCGGGCCGCCCGCACCGCATCCGCATCACCCACTTCGGGGCGCCGGACGGCGGCCGGGGGGCCCGCCGCCGTGAGCCGGAGCCGGTGGCGCGCGCCGTGGTGGCCGTGGTGCCTGGCGACGGGCTCGCCGGACTGTGCGCCGGGGCAGGCGCGACGGCGGTGACCGTACGCCCCGGGGAGCCGCCCGCCAGCGGCGAGCTGGTGCAGGCCATCCGGCAGGCGAACGCCCGCGAGGTGATGCTGCTGCCCAACGACCCCGAACTGCGGCACACGGCGGCGGCAGCGGCCGAGCAGGCCCGTACCGAAGGCGTACGGGTCGCCCTGATCCCGACCCGCGCCGCCGTCCAGGGCATCGCTGCGCTGGCCGTGCATGAGCCGGGCCGCAGCTTCGACGAGGACGTGGTGGCCATGACGTCGGCCGCGGGCGCCACCCGCTACGCGGAGCTGGCCGTCGCCGAGAGCCGGTCCTGGACGATGGCCGGGGTCTGCCAGGCCGGGGACGTCCTCGGCCTGATCGACGGGGACGTGGTGGTGATCGGCTCGGACCTGGCCGCGACCGCGGTGACCGTACTGGACCGGATGCTTTCCGCGGGCGGGGAAATGGTGACGCTCGTCCTGGGCGCGGATTTCCCCGATTCCCTCGCCCAGCGCCTGGAAAGGCACGTACGGGAGCACCATCTGGCCGTGGACACCGTCGTCTACGAAGGCGGGCAGCGTGGCGCCCCCCTTCTCATCGGCGTCGAATAACGGCCGGGAGGGCGGTGCGGAAATCCGTCCCGTACCGGCGGAATCCCGGGGCCTGCCGCCGGATGTCAGTGGTGTGGTGTGCAATGGTCTGCGTGTCCGCGCTCGACGAACCCCTGAAGAAGATTCTCGGTGGCACCACCGCCAAGGTGATGGCCGAGCATCTCGGTCTGCACACGGTCGGCGACCTGCTGCACCACTATCCGCGCAAATACGCGGAGCGCGGTGAGCTGACCCGGCTTTCCGACCTGCCGCTGGACGAACACGTCACGGTCGTCGCGCGGGTCGCGGACGCCCGGGTGCTGAAGTTCAACAACGGCCGCGGCCAGCGCCTGGAGGTGACCCTCACCGACGGCAGCGGCCGGCTCCAGCTCGTCTTCTTCGGCAAGGGCATCCACAAACCGCACAAGGACCTGCTGCCCGGCCGCCGCGCGATGTTCGCGGGCAAGGTCTCCGTCTTCAACCGCAAGCTCCAGCTGGCCCACCCCGAATACGCACTGCTGGAAGGCGAGGGCGGCGAAGCCGGCGAGGAGGCCGTGGACGCCTTCGCGGGCCGCCTCATGCCGATCTACCCGGCCTGTCAGCAGATGGCCTCCTGGAAGATCACCAAGGCCGTCGACGCGGTACTGCCCAGCGCACGCGAGGCACTCGACCCGCTGCCCGAGGCGCTGCGCGAGGGACGGGCCCTGCTGCCGCTCCCGGACGCCCTGGAGAAGGTCCACCGCCCGCGCACGAAGGCCGACATCGAGGACGCCCGCTCCCGGCTGAAGTGGGACGAGGCATTCGTCCTCCAGGTCGCCCTGGCCCGCCGCCGGATGGCGGAAACCCAACTGGCCGCCACCCCGCGCCCGTTGACCCCCGGCGGACTGCTCGACGCCTTCGACGCGAAGCTGCCCTTCACCCTCACCGAAGGCCAGCAGAAGGTCAGCCGCGAAATCTTCGACGACCTGGCGACGGACCACCCGATGCACCGGCTTCTCCAAGGGGAAGTCGGTTCCGGGAAAACCATGGTCGCCCTGCGCGCCATGCTCGCCGTCGTGGACACCGGCGGTCAGGCGGCGATGCTCGCGCCCACCGAAGTGCTCGCCCAGCAGCATCACCGGTCCATCACCGAGATGATGGGGGAGCTGGCCGAGGGCGGGATGCTGGGCGGCTCCGAGCGTGGCACGAAGGTGGTGCTGCTGACCGGGTCGATGGGCGCCGCCGCCCGTCGGCAGGCGCTGCTGGATCTCGTCACGGGCGAGGCCGGGATCGTCATCGGCACCCATGCGCTGATCGAGGACAAGGTCCAGTTCCACGACCTGGGCCTGGTCGTGGTGGACGAGCAGCACCGCTTCGGTGTGGAGCAGCGTGACGCGCTGCGCGGCAAGGGCAAGCAGCCGCCGCATCTGCTCGTCATGACGGCCACCCCCATTCCCCGTACGGTCGCGATGACCGTCTTCGGCGACCTGGAGACGTCCGTACTGGACCAACTCCCCGCCGGGCGCTCGCCGATCGCCAGTCATGTCGTGCCCGCCAAGGACAAGCCGCACTTCCTCGCGCGGGCCTGGGAACGGGTGCGCGAAGAAGTCGAGTCGGGCCACCAGGCGTACGTGGTCTGCCCCCGCATCGGTGACGAGGAGGACGCGCCGAAGGGCAAGGGCGCGAAGAAGAAGTCCGCGGAGGAGGCAGGGGACGGCGGGGGAGAGGACAAGCGGCCTCCGCTGGCCGTCCTGGACGTCGCCGCGCAGCTCGCGAAGGGCCCGCTCGCCGGGCTCCGCGTCGAGGTGCTGCACGGCCGGATGCACCCGGACGACAAGGACGCGGTGATGCGCCGCTTCGCGGCCGGCGAGGTGGACGCGCTGGTGGCGACCACCGTCATCGAGGTCGGTGTGAACGTACCGAACGCCACCGCCATGGTGATCATGGACGCGGACCGGTTCGGCGTCTCCCAGCTGCACCAGCTGCGCGGCCGGGTCGGCCGAGGTTCAGCCCCCGGCCTGTGCCTGCTGGTCAGCGAGATGCCGGAGGCGAGCCCCGCGCGGGCCCGGCTCGCCGCGGTGGCCGGCACCCTGGACGGCTTCGAGCTGTCCCGTATCGACCTGGAGCAGCGCCGCGAGGGCGACGTCCTCGGCCAGGCCCAGTCCGGTGCCCGTACGTCCCTGCGGATGCTCGCCGTCATCGAGGACGAGCAGGTCATCGAGGCCGCCCGGGAGGAGGCCACCTCGGTGGTCACCGCCGACCCGGAGCTGACCGGCCATCCGGAGCTGCGCATCGTCCTTCAGGCGCTGCTGGACGCCGAGCGTGAGCAGTACCTCGACAAGGGGTGAGCGGGAGTGGGGCCGGGCGGCGCGGCCTCGTCCGGTCCGACGCCATATCGTGGGGGAGTGGTCCGCGCAGGCGGGCCGCCCCATCCGCAGCGCGAAGGACTTCAGAACCATGACCCGCGTGATCGCCGGCACGGCCGGCGGCCGGCGCCTGGCCGTGCCCCCCGGCACCGGCACCCGCCCGACCTCCGACCGGGCGCGCGAGGGCCTGTTCTCCACCTGGGAGTCGCTGGACGGCCCGCTGTCCGGCGCCCGGGTGCTCGACCTGTACGGCGGCTCCGGCGCGGTCGGCCTGGAGGCGCTGTCCCGCGGTGCCGCGCACGTCCTGCTGGTCGAGGCCGACGCCCGCGCCGTCCGCACCATCCGCGACAACGTCCGCACCGTCGGCCTGCCGGGCGCCGAGGTACGCGTCGGCAAGGCCGAGCAGGTGGTGGCGGGCCCGGCCCCGGAGGAGCCGTACGACGTGCTCTTCCTCGACCCGCCGTACGCCGTGACCGACGGCGATCTTGGGGAGATCCTGCTCACACTCCACCGGCAAGGCTGGTGCGCCGAGGAGGCACTCGTCACCGTGGAGCGGAGCACCAGAGGCGGTCCGTTCCCCTGGCCTGCCGGGTTCGGGGCCATCCGGTCCCGGCGCTACGGCGAGGGGACGCTTTGGTACGGTCGCGCCGCTTCGACGTGCGACAACGCGTCATGACCGGACCGGAGAGCGAGGAACCTCAGTTGCGCCGCGCAGTCTGTCCGGGGTCGTTCGACCCCATCACCAACGGGCATCTGGACATCATTGCCCGGGCCTCCAGGCTCTATGACGTCGTCCACGTCACCGTGATGATCAACCAGGCCAAGAAGGGCCTGTTCTCGGTCGACGAGCGGATCGACCTGATCCGCCGGGCCACCGCCGAGTACGGCAACGTCCAGGTCGAGTCCTTCCACGGCCTGCTCGTCGACTTCTGCAAGCAGCGCGACATTCCCGCCATCGTCAAGGGGCTGCGCGCGGTCAGCGATTTCGATTACGAGCTGCAGATGGCCCAGATGAACAACGGTCTCTCCGGCATCGAGACCCTCTTCATCCCCACCAGCCCCACCTACAGCTTCCTCTCCTCCAGCCTGGTCAAGGAGGTCGCGGCCTGGGGCGGCGACGTGTCCCACCTGGTGCCGCCCTTCGTCCTGGAGGAGCTGACCAAGCGGCTCGGCTCCGGGTGACCGGCTGACCACTCGTCAGCAGGTGTCGGTGCGGGGGTCTGTGGACGTACAGTCGACCCCGTTCCGTCGTACCGACCCGGAGAGTGGCGAGTCCAAGGTGGACGTGCAGAAAAAGCTCGACGAGATCGTCCGGACCGTCGGCAGCGCCCGGTCCATGCCCATGTCGGCCTCGTGCGTGGTCAACCGCGCCGAGCTGCTCGCCATGCTGGAGGAGATGCGCGCCGCCCTGCCCGGATCGCTCGCACAGGCCCAGGAGCTGCTCGGCGGCCGGGAGCAGATGGTCGAGGAGGCCCGCGCCGAGGCGGAGCGGATCATCGAGTCCGCCAACGCCCACCGCGGCTCGCTGATCTCCGACACCGAGGTCGCCCGGCAGTCCCAGGCCGAGGCCGACCGGATCCTGGCCGAGGCCCGCCGGGAGGCGGAGGAGATCCGCGCCGAGGCGGATGACTACGTCGACAGCAAACTGGCCAACTTCGAGGTCGTCCTCACCAAGACCATCGGCTCGGTCGACCGCGGCCGCGAGAAGCTGCTGGGCCGCGCGCCGGGCGAGGACGGCCACGCGGACGAGGATGGCGTCCAGGCCCCCGAGCGCAGCGCCGACCCGCAGACGCTCAAGGAGCGCGCCGACCGGTACGTGGACGCCAAGTTCGGTGCCTTCGAGGCCGTACTGACCAAGACCCTGGAGGCGGTCGGCCGCGGCCGGCTCAAGCTCCAGGGCGCCCGGGCGACGGACGAGCTGGGCGGTCTCGCCGCGCAGCCCGACGGCCGCCATCCCGGCCACACCGGCGACGCCGAGTACCTGGCCGGGCTCGCCGAGCTGGCCGACCCCGTACCGCCGCAGCCGCAGGCCCCGCCGCAGCCCACCGTGCCGCCCCAGGCGCAGCCCGAGGTCCAGCAGGGCTACTACGCCGACTACACCGACCCGGGCTACCAGCAGCAGGACTCCTACGGCTACCAGCAGGCCTCGTACGCGCAGCAGGACCCGTACGGCTACGGCTGGCAGGACCCGCAGGCGCAGCAGCACCAGCACCAGCAGCCCTACGACCCGAACGCGGCCTACCTCCAGCAGGACCAGCTTTCCGGCCCGGCTCCCGGGGGGCGGGCCGCGCAGCCCGCGGCGCTCGACGAGACCAGCCTCTTCGACACGAGCATGATCGATCTGGGGCGGCTGCGGCAGTACGAGGAGGGGCGCCAGTAGCGGATTGGGCCTATCGGGACCGTTCCAGTATCCTGGCTCTTCGGTCGCGTGTACGTCCGCGATCTCTGCTGCCCGGCTGCCTTTCGGCGACGGGTGGCTCGTACGTCAGCGTAGAAAGCAGGAAGCCATCAACGCCCGCCTCGACCACCGTTCCCCGCTCGTGTTCGACACGCGCGATCTGGGACGCCGTCCCGGCGCGCTGCAGCGGCTCTCCCGCACCGTCGAGGCCCCCCGGGACCTCGGCAACGAGGTCATCGGAGTGCCCGTGGGCGCGCCGGTGGAACTCGACTTCCGCCTGGAGTCCGTCATGGACGGGGTGCTTGTCACAGGCACCGGCCGTGCATCGGTCCAGGGGGAGTGCGTAAGGTGTCTGGAGCCGCTGGAGCGTGAGCTCACGGCGGACTTCCAGGAGATGTTCTCCTACCCCGACGCCGACGCCAGGACCCGCACCGCGGAGCCCGGCGACGACGCCGAGGAAGAGGAGGACACTCTCTTCCTCGAGGACGACCTGTTCGACCTCGAACCCGTGCTGCGTGATGCGGTGGTGCTCGCACTGCCGATGCAGCCGGTGTGCCAGGACGACTGCCCGGGCCTGTGCTCCCAGTGCGGAGAACGGCTCGCGGACGACCCGGACCACCACCACGACGCCGTCGACATCCGTTGGGCGGCACTGCAGGGACTCGCCACCGACCCGGCCGGCGAGAAGGACGAAAACATGAGCGGCGACGGGCCTGAATCAGCGCGCGCCGCCGAGAAGCAGGAGAAGTAGCCGTGGCTGTTCCGAAGCGGAAGATGTCGCGCAGCAACACGCGCCACCGCCGGTCGCAGTGGAAGGCTGCGGTCCCCACCCTGGTGGCGTGCGAGCGCTGCCATGAGCCGAAGCAGCAGCACATCGCGTGCCCGAGCTGCGGCACCTACAACAAGCGACAGGTCCTCGAGGTCTGATCGGCTGGTGACAGGCTCTATGTCAGACGCCCAGACGTCTCCCCGCAAGCGCGGGGCTGAAACGGCACCGGCGGACACGGCCTCGTCCCACACGCTTCTAGAAGGGCGGCTCGGGTATCACCTTGAGTCCGCCCTTCTGGTGCGTGCGCTGACGCACCGCTCGTACGCATACGAGAACGGCGGTCTGCCCACCAACGAGCGGCTCGAATTCCTCGGGGACTCGGTGCTCGGCCTGGTGGTTACGGACACGCTGTACCGCACCCACCCCGACCTGCCCGAAGGCCAGCTGGCCAAGCTGCGGGCCGCGGTGGTCAACTCGCGTGCGCTCGCCGAGGTGGGCCGCGGCCTCGACCTCGGCGCCTTCATCCGCCTCGGCCGGGGCGAAGAAGGCACCGGAGGCCGCAACAAGGCCTCCATCCTGGCCGACACCCTGGAAGCGGTGATCGGCGCGGTCTATCTCGACCAGGGCCTCGACGCGGCGGGCGAGCTGGTACACCGGCTCTTCGACCCGCTCATCGAGAAGTCCGCCGGCCTCGGTGCCGGCCTGGACTGGAAGACCAGCCTCCAGGAACTGACCGCGACCGAAGGTCTCGGCGTCCCGGAGTACCTGGTCAGCGAGACCGGTCCGGATCACGAGAAGACCTTCACTGCTGCTGCCCGCGTCGGTGGTGTCTCGTACGGCACCGGCACCGGCCGCAGCAAGAAGGAAGCCGAGCAGCAGGCGGCGGAGTCCGCCTGGCGGGCGATCCGCGCGGCGGCGGACGAAGCGGCCGAGCGGGCCGCGGACGCGCCGCCGGCCGGGGAGCCCGTGGTTCCCCCGGCCGGGGAATCGCCCGCCGCCGGCTGAGCAGTACCGTTCGGCACTCCCGGCCGTCCGCCCCGCACCGGGGAGGGGCGGCCGGGCAGTGCTTTGCGGGGCCGCCCCCCCGCACGCGGTACGCGCACCATCCGTACGGCGTCCGTCAGGCGGCGGGCGTCCCATGACGAGGAGAGCCGTGCCCGAGCTGCCCGAGGTCGAGGTCGTACGCCGCGGACTGGAGCGCTGGGTACGGGGCCGGACCGTCGACGCCGTCGAGGTCCTGCACCCGCGGGCCGTCCGCCGGCACACCGCCGGAGCCGTCGACTTCGCCACACGCCTGAAGGGGCAGCGGATCGGCGAGGCCCGGCGCCGCGGCAAGTACCTGTGGCTCCCGGTCACCGACGGCCTGTCCGTTCTGGCGCACCTGGGCATGAGCGGGCAGCTCCTGGTCCAGCCGCAGGACGCTCCCGATGAGAAGCACCTGCGCGTGCGCTTCACCTTCGACGACGACGCCGGTACGGAGCTGCGCTTCGTCGACCAGCGCACCTTCGGCGGACTCTCGCTGCACGACGCCGTGCCCGGTGACCTCGAAGGGCTGCCCGACGTCATCGCGCACATCGCCCGCGACCCGCTCGACCCGGCCTTCGACGACGCCGCCTTCCACGAGGCGCTGCGCCGCCGCCGGACCACCGTCAAGCGCGCGCTGCTGGACCAGTCGCTGATCAGCGGCGTCGGCAACATCTACGCCGACGAGGCACTGTGGCGCTCCCGGCTGCACTACGACCGCCCGACCGCCACCCTGACCCGCCCCCGTACCGCCGAACTCCTCGGCCACATCCGGGACGTGATGAGCGCCGCGCTCGCCGTCGGCGGCACCAGCTTCGACAGCCTCTACGTCAACGTCAACGGCGAGTCGGGCTACTTCGAACGGTCGCTGGACGCGTACGGGCGCGAGGACGAGCCGTGCCGGCGCTGCGGTACGGCCATGCGCCGCCGCCCCTGGATGAACCGGTCCAGCTACTTCTGCCCACGCTGCCAGCGGCCGCCGCGCCCGTAACCCACGTTCGCGGGTCGGGGCCGGGGCTCAGGCTTCCGCGCGGGCCGCGTCGTAGCGCTCCCGCGCCGCCAGTACCTCCGGCATCCGGCTCTCCACGAGCCCGATGAGCCCCAGCAGCCGCTCGGCCACCTCACGCCCCAGCGGTGTCAGCGCGTAGTCGACCCGCGGCGGATTGGTCGGCCGGGCCTCGCGGTGTACGAGCCCGTCGCGCTCCAGGGCATGCAGGGTCTGCGACAGCATCTTCTCGCTGACGCCGTCGACCTGCCGCCGCAGTTCGTTGAAGCGGAACGTGCCCTGGTGCAGTGCGCCCAGTGTCAGGCTGCCCCACCGGTCGGTGACGTGCTTGAGGGTGTCGCGCGACGGACACGCGCGCGCGAAGACGTTGAACGCCTCTTCCGTCCACGCTTCCGTCCCGCACGCCGGGACCTCCTGCGGGCTGCCCTGATTCGCCATGCGGCCAGCGTACTCCCGCACAGCGCTAACTCATCGATTGCGCTTTCTTTTAGTTAGTGCTTTCCTTTGGTTATCGAGCTGCGCCGCACTCCGCCGCGCCGCCGCACCCCGAGGAGCCCTCCCATGTCCACGCCCGCCCCCGCCGCCACCCCCGTCGTCGCCGTCGCATACCACTCGGGCTTCGGCCACACCGCGGTGATCGCCGAGGCCGTACGCGCCGGTGCCGCCGACGCCGGCGCGACCGCCCACCTGATCAAGGTCGATGAGATCACCGAGGAGCAGTGGGGGCTGCTCGACGCCGCCGACGCGATCGTCTTCGGCTCGCCGACCTACATGGGCACCGCGTCCGGCGCCTTCCATGTCTTCGCCGAGGCCACCGCGAAGCGCTGGGCCACCCGCGCCTGGCAGGACAAGCTCGCCGCCGGCTTCACCAACTCCGCGTCCAAGAGCGGCGACAAGCTGCACACCCTGCAGTTCTTCTCCGTACTGGCCGCCCAGCACGGTATGCACTGGGTCGGCCTCGGCCTGCTGCCCGGCTGGAACGCCTCCACCGCCTCCGAGAACGACCTCAACCGCCTCGGCTTCTTCCTGGGTGCCGCCGCGCAGACCGACAACGACCGCGGCCCCGACGGCGTCCACAAGGCCGACACCGCGACCGCCGAACACCTCGGCCGCCGCGTCGCCGGACAGGCCGCGCTCTTCGCCGCAGGCCGCGCCGCCGTCGGCGCCTGACACCCCGCCGGTACCGGGCGCTCGCGGGTACGGCGCGCGCCCGGCCCGCACGCCCCGTCCCCGGCGTGCCGCCCGTACGCGGGCACCTGTACACGCCGACCCACCCGCATACGCGTGCTTTCGTACGGATGGAGATGCGACCCTGTAGCCAGGGGGCCATACCTTCGGAGGTTGGGATCCGATGGCGACGAGTATGCATCTGGTCTGGAGCTCGGCGGCGCCCGACAGCGTCGTGTACGAGACACACGCGATCGAGGTGGTCGAAGAAGGCGGCGTACACGGCGAGGTCGTCAGTGAGCGGCACGAGGTCGCGGTGCGCAGTCGCGCCCACGCGGAGGAGATCGCCGCCGAACACGACTACGAGCTCTACCGCGAAGGCGAGGAGTGGGACAGCCTCCCGGAGGAGGGGTAGGGCCGGGGCGGCCGCGGCGCCGCCCGGTTCAGAAGCCGAAGTCCTGCGTCCACCACGGGCCGCCCGAGCCGAAGTGCGCTCCGACGCCGAGGGTCTTGTACTCGCAGTTGAGGATGTTGGCGCGGTGCCCGGAGCTGTGCATCCAGGTGTCCATCACCGCGCGGGCGTCGGCCTGGCCGCGGGCTATGTTCTCGCCGCCCAGGTTGTCCAGGCCCGCCTCCTTGGCCCGGTCCCACGGGCTGCGGCCGTCCGGGTCGGTGTGGTCGAAGAAGCCGCGGCGCGCCATGTCCGCGCTGAAGTCCTCGGCGAGGGTGCCCAGTTCGGGGTCGGCGGTCACCGGTGAGCAGCCGGCCTTCGAGCGTTCCCGGTTGACCAGGGTCAGCACCTGCGATTCGGCAGCCGCGGGTGTGGTGCCCGGCGCGGCGGAGGCGGTCGGTGTGCTCTTCGGGGGCGTGGTGGCGGGAGCCGTACGGTCCGGCTGCTCCGTACGGTCGCGGCCGGCGCCGGTGTCCTTCGGCGGCGTGGACGACTGCCGCGGGACCGGGGTGGCGGAAGGCGCGGTGGATGAGGTGGGGCGTGCCCGGTCCCGGATGTCGGGGCGGGGCTCGCCGCGGCTGGCCTGGCCGGTGCCGCGGTCGGTGGGGGTCACGGATGCCGTGGCGCGGGACGGCGGGTGCGGCAGGGAGTCGGCGCGCACCCGTTCGCCGGAGCCGCCGTTGCCGCCCCAGTCGTACTGGCTGCCGCCGGGCAGCAGGCCCGAGGCGACGGCGACCGCGCCCATCGCCACGGCCGCCGAAGCGCCGAGCAGGCCGGTGCGGACCGGAGCGGAGCGGCGGTCGCGCGCCGGGCGGTGGCCGCGGTGGCGACCGGACTGCGCGGGGGGTGCGGCGGCCGGGTTTCCGGTCTGGTCCGTGGCTCCGGCGGGGTCGGGCGATGCGGGAGCGGAGCGTCGATGGCGGCCCATCCACTGCCTTCCTTCTGTCCACATGAGCGTCAACGTGCCTCACTCGTAAGGGTGAGTCTCGTTGCCGGGCGACTGTACGCCATGACGTGTGGGGCCGATGTGCCCGACGAGCAATTGGCCGGTTAACGTGCAGACATGAACGAAGATGTCCGCCTGACCGCCTGGGTGCGCGGCCGGGTCCAAGGGGTCGGCTTCCGGTGGTTCACCCGGGCCAACGCCCTGCGGATCGGCGGCCTCGTGGGTTTCGCCCTCAATCTCGAAGACGGACGGGTCCAGGTCGTCGCCGAAGGCCCCCGCGAACGGTGTGAGGAACTCCTGGAGTGGCTGCGCACCGGCGACACACCCGGACGGGTCGAAGGGGTGGGTGAGATCTGGGACACTCCGCGGGGCGGTTACGACGGGTTCGTGATCCGCTGAGCCGGTACGGGGAGCGGCATCCGGGAACCGGCCGACGGGCCGGTTTCGCGTGTCCCCGTCAGATGCACAGTGCAGTCATGACCTGGTGGTTGCCAACTCGGCCGACCCGTGGAAGGCTGCCGCTGTAAGGATGATCTCCACGCCCCCGAGGCGCTTTTCTGGGGAGCCGGTCCGCGTTGCCGCGGCCGCGGGCTCCCGGGCGCCCAAGGATACGGGGCGTGATCGTGTTGACCCTCAAACCTTTTGGTGAGACTCTGGAAGCCCCGCGCACCTTAGCTGTTTGGCATTGAGTTCGCAGGACAATGGCAAGCACCGCGGGTGCGAATCCCTCACGACCCACACCGCTTCGGTCGGTCACTCAGTGTGGAGGACCATCCATCATGGCAAAGGCGCTTCTCGGTTACGTCGGCGGCTCCGACCCCCGAGTCCTCTCCGAGATGCGACGGCTTCAGCAGCGCGTCCAGGACCTGGAATCCGAACTCATCCGGATGCAGGCCGAAAACGACATGCTGTCCGCTGCCGCACGTCACGACGACTCGATGCTCGACGGCATCGGCGTACCCCAGGCGGAGCCCGCGCTCACCTGACCCCATCCCCCGGGGCCAACGGGCTGTATCGCCAGCCGCTTGAGGCACCGCTAGCAAGATCTTCAAGGGACGCTTCGGCGTCCCTTCGTCGTTTCCCGTCGTTTTCTCTTCGGCCAACCGGGGCTCCCTCACCGTCTGATGTGCCCTGCACCTTCAGCGGCGAAACCGAAATCGAATAGGCGTGAGACCAGCCGGCGCCCCGGACCGGGCCCGGCGGCCGGTGTCCGGCCCGGGTGCGCCGGGGCCCTCGTGCCGGGGCCGGTCCGGCGGGGGCCGGGCGGTAGAGTCCAACGGCGTGCATCTCAAGAGCCTGACACTGCGAGGATTCAAATCCTTCGCCTCCGCCACGACACTGCGATTCGAACCCGGCATCACCTGTGTCGTGGGCCCCAACGGCTCGGGCAAGTCCAATGTCGTCGACGCCCTGTCCTGGGTCATGGGCGAGCAGGGCGCCAAGTCGCTGCGCGGCGGCAAGATGGAAGACGTGATCTTCGCCGGGACGACCGGCCGGCCGCCCCTGGGCCGCGCCGAGGTCTCGCTGACCATCGACAACTCCGACGGCGCGCTGCCCATCGACTACGCCGAGGTCACCATCACGCGGACGATGTTCCGCAACGGCGGCAGCGAGTACCAGCTCAACGGTGACACCTGCCGCCTCCTGGACATCCAGGAGCTGCTGTCGGACTCCGGCATCGGCCGCGAGATGCACGTCATCGTCGGGCAGGGCCAGCTCGACTCCGTCCTGCACGCCGATCCCATGGGGCGCCGCGCCTTCATCGAGGAAGCCGCCGGCGTCCTCAAGCACCGCAAGCGCAAGGAGAAGGCGCTGCGCAAGCTGGAGGCGATGAAGGCGAACCTGGCGCGGGTCCAGGACCTCACCGACGAGCTGCGGCGGCAGCTCAAGCCGCTCGGCCGGCAGGCCGCCGTCGCCCGCCGGGCCGCCGTCATCCAGGCCGACCTGCGCGACGCCCGCCTGCGGCTGCTGGCGGACGACCTCGTGACCCTGCGCGAAGCGCTACGCGCGGAGATCGCCGACGAGGCGGCGCTCAAACAGCGCAAGGAGACCGCCGAGCAGCGCCTCAAGGAGGCGACCCGGCGTGAGGCCGCCCTGGAGGAGGAGGTACGGATGCTGACGCCGCGCCTCCAGCGGGCCCAGCAGACGTACTACGAGCTGTCGCAGCTCGCCGAGCGCGTGCGCGGCACGATCTCGCTGGCCGACGCGCGCGTCAAGAGCGCGACGGCCGCCCCGCCGGAGGAGCGGCGCGGCCGCGACCCGGAGGATCTGGAGCGGGAGGCGGCCCGGGTCCGCGAGCAGGAAGCCGAACTGGAGGCCGCTCTGGAAGCGGCGAGCCGAGCGCTGGAGGACACCGCCGAACACCGGGCCGAACTGGAACGGCAGCTGGCGGACGAGGAACGGCGGCTGCGGGACGCGGCGCGCGCCATGGCGGACCGGCGGGAGGGGCTGGCCCGGCTGCACGGGCAGGTCACCGCCGCGCGCGGCCGGGCCGCATCGGCGCAGGCGGAGATCGACCGCCTGGCCGCGGCCAGGGACGAGGCGCGGCAGCGCGCGGCCGACGCCCAGGAGCAGTACGAAACGCTCAAGACCGAGGTGGACGGGCTGGACGCGGACGACGCCGGCCTGGCGCGGCAGCACGAGACCGCGAAGCAGGACCTGGCCGACGCGGAGGCCGCGCTGAGCGCCGCGCGCGACGCGCTCACGGCCGCCGAGCGGCAGCGCGCTGCGGTCTCCGCCCGGCACGAGGCGCTCGCCCTCGGCCTGCGCCGCAAGGACGGAACCGGCGCGCTGCTCGGCGCGGCCGACCGGCTGACCGGCCTTCTCGGCCCGGCCGCCGAGCTGCTGACCGTCGCCCCGGGCCATGAGGTGCCGGTGGCCGCGGCACTCGGCGCGGCGGCGGACGCGGTGGCGGTGGCCGGGCCCGCCACGGCCGCCGAAGCGATTCGCCTCCTGCGCAAGGAGGACGCCGGACGGGCGGCGATGGTGCTCGGGGCGGCACCGGAGACACACCGGGACGTGGATTCCGGAGGCCTGCCGCTCGCGGCCGAACTGGTCAGCGGACCGGAGGAGTTGCTGCGCTCCGTACGGTGGCTGCTGCGCGGCGTCGTGGTGGTCCACTCCCTGGAGGACGCCGAGGAACTGGTCGCGTCCCGGCCGGAACTGACGGCGGTCACCGCCGACGGCGACGTCCTCGGGGCGCACTTCGCGCACGGCGGATCGGCCGGTGCGCCGAGCCTCCTGGAGGTCCAGGCGTCCGTCGACGAGGCCGCGGCCGAGGCCGCCGAACTGGCCGAACGCTGCGAGCGGCTGACCACGGATCAGGAAGCGGCGCGGCAACGGCGGGACGCCTGCGCACGGCAGGCCGAGGAGGCGGGGGAGCGGCGGAGCGCCGCCGACCGCGAGAAGTCCCGGGTCGCCGGCGACCTGGGCCGCCTCGCCGGCCAGGCCCGCGGCGCAGCCGACGAGGCGGAACGCTCGGCTGCGGCCGCCGCGAAGGCGGAGGAAGCTCTCGAACGGGCGACCGAGGAGGCCGAGGAACTGGCCGCGCGGCTGGCGGTGGCCGAGGAGGAGCCGGGCGACGAGGAGCCGGACACCTCCGTACGGGACCGGCTGGCCGCGGACGGCGCCAACGCGCGCCAGACGGAGATGGAGGCCCGCCTCCAGGCCCGTACGCACGAGGAACGGGTCAAGGGACTCGCCGGCCGGGCCGACGGGCTGGACCGCGCGGCACGGGCCGAACGCGAGGCACGGACCCGCGCCGAGCAGCGGCGCGCCCGGGCCCGGCACGAGGCGGCGGTGGCGTCCGCGGTGGCCTCCGGGGCGCGGCAGCTGCTGGCACACGTCGAGGTCTCGGTCGTACGGGCCGAGGAGGAGCGGCTGGCGGCGGAGCTGGCCAAGCAGGAGCGCGAGCAGGCGCTGGTGGCCGAGCGCAACGAGAGCCGGGAGCTGAAGGGCGAGCTGGACAAGCTGACCGACTCGGTGCACCGCGGTGAGGTGCTGGGCGCCGAGAAGCGGATGCGGATCGAGCAGCTGGAGGCCAAGGCGCTGGAGGAGCTGGGCGTCGAGCCCGCCGCGCTGGCGTCGGAGTACGGCCCCGACCAGCCCGTACCGCCGTCCCCCGCCGCCCAGGGCGAGGAGCTGCCGGAGGACCCGGAGCATCCGCGCAACCGGCCGGTGGCCTACGTACGGGCCGAGCAGGAGAAGCGGCTCAAGGCCGCCGAGCGGGCGTATCAGCAGCTCGGGAAGGTGAACCCGCTGGCGCTGGAGGAGTTCGCGGCGCTGGAGGAGCGGCATCAGTTCCTCAGTGAGCAGCTTGAAGACTTGAAGAAGACCCGGACCGACCTGCTGCGGGTGGTCAAGGAGGTCGACGAGCGGGTGGAGCAGGTCTTCACCGAGGCGTTCCACGACACCGCGAGGGAGTTCGAGGGCGTCTTCGCGCGGCTGTTCCCGGGCGGTGAGGGGCGGCTGGTGCTGACCGACCCGGACAACATGCTGACCACGGGCCTGGACGTGGAAGCCCGGCCGCCGGGCAAGAAGGTCAAGCGGCTGTCGCTGCTGTCCGGAGGTGAGCGTTCACTGACCGCGGTGGCGCTGCTGGTCTCGATCTTCAAGGCGCGCCCCAGCCCGTTCTACGTGATGGACGAGGTCGAGGCGGCGCTGGACGACACCAACCTGCAGCGGCTGATCGGGATCATGGAGGAGCTGCAGGAGAGCTCCCAGCTGATCGTGATCACGCACCAGAAGCGGACGATGGAGGTCGCCGACGCGCTGTACGGGGTGTCGATGCAGGGCGACGGCGTCTCGAAGGTCATCAGCCAGCGGCTTCGCTGACCGCGCGCAGGGTACCCGGTGTGGGATACACGCTTCCCCGGGTGTGGCATACACGCTTCCTCGCGACACCCGCACGGTTCATAACTTGAACGCAATCACTGCGAAGCTCCGCCGAAACAAATTCATCACGACCTATTGACTTCGAAACTTGAAGGCATAGGGTCTGCAACGTTGCTTTTACCTTCAAGTGGTGGGTACCCCCAACCTATGCGCCACTGGAAGGGCCAGCCCCCTACGCCCGGCAGCGCAGCCGGGCACTGGAGTACACGTTGACCAGCACCGCGCAGCCGACGACTTCGGAAGGCCGCAAGGCCCACCCGGACCACCTCGGCCATGTCATCTTCATCACCGCGGCTGCCGCGATGGGCGGCTTCCTCTTCGGCTACGACAGCTCCGTGATCAACGGCGCCGTCGAGGCGATCCGCGGCCGCTACGACGTCGGCTCCGCCGGGCTCGCCCAGGTGATCGCCATCGCGCTGATCGGCTGCGCCATCGGCGCGGCCACGGCCGGCCGGATCGCCGACCGCATCGGCCGCATCCGCGTCATGCAGATCGCCGCGGCGCTCTTCACGATCAGCGCGGTCGGCTCGGCACTGCCGTTCGCCCTGTGGGACCTGGCCATGTGGCGCGTCCTGGGCGGCATCGCGATCGGTATGGCCTCGGTCATCGGCCCGGCCTACATCGCCGAGGTCGCGCCGCCCGCCTACCGGGGCCGGCTGGGCTCCTTCCAGCAGGCCGCGATCGTCATCGGCATCGCGATCTCGCAGCTGGTGAACTGGGGCATCCTCAACCTCGCCGGCGGTGACCAGCGCGGCAAGCTGGCGGGCCTGGAGGCCTGGCAGTGGATGCTCGGCGTGATGGTCGTCCCGGCCGTCCTCTACGGTCTGCTCTCCTTCGCGATCCCCGAGTCGCCCCGCTTCCTGATCTCCGTCGGCAAGACCGACAAGGCCAAGGAGGTGCTGGCCGAGGTCGAGGGCCAGAGCGTCGACCTGGACACCCGGGTCTCGGAGATCAAGGAGGCGATGCGCCGGGAGCACAAGTCCAGCTTCAAGGACCTGCTGGGCGGCAAGTTCGGTTTCCTGCCGATCGTGTGGGTCGGCATCGGCCTGTCGATCTTCCAGCAGCTCGTCGGCATCAACGTGGCGTTCTACTACTCCTCGACGCTGTGGCAGTCCGTCGGCATCGACCCGAGCAGCTCGTTCTTCTACAGCTTCACCACGTCGATCATCAACATCATCGGCACCGTGATCGCGATGGTGTTCGTGGACCGGATCGGCCGCCGCCCGCTGGCACTGATCGGTTCCGCCGGTATGGCCGTCGCGCTCGCCCTGGAGGCGTGGGCCTTCGCCGCCAAGACCGCGGACGGCACGCTGCCGACCGCCCAGGGCACGGTCGCCCTGGTCGCGGCCCACGCGTTCGTGCTCTTCTTCGCCCTGTCCTGGGGTGTCGTGGTCTGGGTCTTCCTCGGTGAGATGTTCCCGAACAAGATCCGTGCCGCTGCGCTCGGTGTCGCGGCGTGTGCGCAGTGGATCGCCAACTGGGCCATCACTGCCAGCTTCCCGAGCCTTTCCGACTGGAATCTGTCGGGTACGTACGTGATCTACATGATCTTCGCCCTGCTCTCGATCCCCTTCGTGCTGAAATTCGTGAAGGAGACCAAGGGCAAGGCGTTGGAGGAGATGGGCTAACAACCCCCCCGCCAGCCCTTCTCCTCAGTTGTGGGCAGCTGCCCCGGTCCGTTCGCCGGACCGGGGCAGCTCCTTTATTGCGCGCCCCGCCTTGCGGGTACTTCTTTTCCTCGCGAATGGTTTTTCGTTGAAGCAAGGAAGCGGGCCGGAGCCTCACCTCTCCTTCAGGTACGGAACGACCCGCTCCGCGAACAGGTGTACGGAACGCCAGCCTTCGTCCACCGGCATCCCACCGCACAGCGGATGCAGAATCAGCGACCCCGCCGGCCCCGCCTCCCCGGCCAGCCGCACACACTCCTCGGGCGTCACGATCCGGTAGACCCCCTCCCGGCGCAGCGCCTCGACGTCATCGGCGGCCGACCGTACGGCCGATTCCACACCGTCGGCCTGCCACGAGGCGTACGTACGCGCCTCGTGCAGCAGATGCCCGCCGTACTCCGCCCACGCCCGGTCCGGGTCCTCGGACACATGCAGCAGCCAGGTACGGGCGGAGGGCTGCAGCACCCAGCCCTCGGTCCCGTACTCGGCACGCCGCGCGTGGTAGTACGCCTCCAGCTCGGGCAGATGCGCGCTGGGGAACAGGGGCAGGCCCAGCCGCGCGGCCCGGCGCGCGGCGGCCCGGGAACTGCCGCCGACCAGCAGCAGCGGGTGGGGCTGGGTGTACGGGCGCGGAGTGACCCGTACCGTACGGCCCCGGTAGCGGAACGGCTCACCCTTCCAGGCGGCGAGCAGCGTCTCCAGTACCTCGTCCTGGAGCTTGCCCCGCCAGTGCCAGTCCCGGCCGTGCGCCGCGTACTCCTCGGGCCGGTAGCCGATGCCCGCCACGGTGACCAGCCGGCCACCGCTCAGCAGATCCAGTACGGCGATCTCCTCGGCCAGCCGCAGCGGGTCGTGCAGCGGCGTGATCAGCGCGGAGACGGTGACGGTGATCCGCCGGGTGGCGCCCAGCACGGTGCCGGCGAAGGCCAGCGGCGCGGGCATCCAGCCGTTGTCCGTGGCGTGGTGCTCCTCGGTCTGGACCGTGGTCAGGCCCCGGTCATCGGCGAAGGCGGCCATCTCGACGGCCGCGCGGTAGCGCGCGCTGAGCGAGGCGGGGGTGGGGGCGGGGTCGGCGAGGTTGAAGCGCAGGACCGTTACGGGCATGACGAACGTCCCCTTCACCGAGGCGGTGGGCCCGGTTGGCGAAGGGGACGCTAGCTGACGTCACATCAGGTGACCAGGGGTGCGGGAGCCGAATCAGCCGACCGGCGCCGGCTCCTCGGCCGGGGCGGCGGCCTTCGCGGCCACCGTCTCCTTCGGCTTCGGCAGCACCGCGAAGACCACCGCGGCGATCAGGATCGTGGCCGCCCAGCCCAGGCCGTGCTTGCCCGGCCAGGTCTCGGCGAGCGGGCCGGTGAACCAGGTGACCTTGGTCAGGCACAGGCCCACCACCAGCGCCACGGCCCAGGCCGTCAGCGCCTGCCAGCAGAAGCCGCCCGCGTACCAGTAGCGGCTGGTGCGGCTGACGTTCATCAGGCTGTCGCCGTCGTAGCGCACGGCCATCTTCCGGCGGCGCGCCATGTCGACGGCGTACACCCCGATCCAGGCGGAGAAGGACACCGCGAGCAGGGTCAGGAAGGTGATGAACTGACCGATGAAGTCCTTCGCCACCAGCATCATGAACGCTCCGCCGACCAGGCTGATGATCGCGTTGATGCTCACGGCGAGGGCGCGCGGCAGCTTGACGCCCATGGTCTGCGCGGTGAAACCGGCCGAGTACATCGACAGGCTGTTGATCAGCAGCATCCCGACCAGCGCGGTGATCAGGTACGGGACCGCCAGCCAGGTCGGCAGCACCTCGCCGAGGAAGGACATCGGGTCGGTGTTCTGGTTGGCCAGGTCCGGCTTGGAGACGGCCATGATGCCGCCCATCAGCACCATCGGTACGAGCACCAGGGCCGCGCCGGAGATGGTCGTACCGACGATCTTCTTGCCGGAAGCGGCGTGCGGCAGGTAGCGCGCGAAGTCCGGGCCGGTGGGCACCCAGCTGATGCCGCCCGCCGCGATGGTGCCGATACCGGCGATCATCAGGGCGGTGCTGCCCGCCGACTGCGAGAAGATCTTGCCCCACGGCATCTCGGCGATCAGGTACACCAGCACCATGATGCTGAAGATGCTGAACAGGTACGTCGAGTACTTGTTGCAGAGGTTGAGCGCCTTGCGGCCCAGGCCGCTGACCACGAACGTGGTGGCGACGAAGAGCAGCAGCGTGACGACGGTGAGGACGTTGTTGGCCTCGATGCCGAACAGCAGCTTCAGGACCGTCAGCACGGCGTACGCGCCGCTGACCGCGTTGATCGTCTCCCAGCCGAACCGGGCCACCCACAGGATCGCGCCCGGGAAGTAGTTGCCCCGCACGCCGAAGGCCGCCCGGGAGAGCATCGCGCCGGGCGCGCCGCCCCACTTGCCGGAGACCGACAGCACGCCGACCATGCCGAAGGAGATGACGGAGGCGATGGCGGCCACGATCAGGACCTGCCAGAAGTTCAGACCGTTGGTGATCACCAGGGAGGCACCCATGGTGAGCAGCAGCACGCTGATGTTGGCGGCGACCCAGGTCGGGAAGAGTTCGCGGACGCGGCCGTGGCGTTCATGGTCGGGGACGGGCTCGATGCCTCGTTGCTCGACGGCGCCTTCGGTTTCAGGAGCGGACATGGTGTCCGTGGACGTGGTGCCCATGGTGCAGGTGTCTCCGTGCGGGTTCAGGCAGCGGCTGTGATGCCTGGCGAAGGGGAGGGGGTTGCCAGGACTCTACGCGCGTTGCGCAGCCGAGAGCTATCGTACTTTGATCCAACTTCGGTTCATACGCCTTGTTGTGTCCAACGACGACCACCAGAGGCCCCCGGATTCGTCGGGGCCTCCCGCGCGGTTGGCTCAGGCGCAGGTCAGACGGCGTGGCCGAAGATCGGGCCCGGCGCTTTCGGCGGCTGGCCCACGCGTCGAATCCGTGCGGCGCGCGTGGCGCGGGGGCGCGGGTGTGAGGCAGTCGGGCGGCGCCGAGTGGCCTGCATGCGTCGGTGGGTCCACATCCCTGACGCTGTTACGTGATGTCCGGACATTTCCTCCACCGGTCGATGAACGGCCCCACGGCGGGGTGAATCCGGACAGTCGAAGTCCAGGTTCGGCGTGTGCGGTCCCGCACGGCAGCGTGTGACCGATACTGGGTGGGTTATGGAAATCGTCATCCTTGCTGTAGTCATCGCTGTGGTCGCGCTCGGCGCGATCAGCGGGCTCGTCGTCAGCAGCCGCAGGAAGAAGCAGCAGCTGCCGCCGGCCCCGCCGACCACCCCGTCCGTCACCGCGCCCCCTGCGGAGCCGCAGGTCGGTGAGGACGCCGAGACCCCCCGCGACGAAGCCCGTCGCACCATAGAAGAAGTCGACCTGCCGCCGGCCGAGGCGCCCGTCGAGGAGCCGGTCGAAGAGCCGACGGCCCCCGCCTCCCCCGAGGTCGAGGTCCCGGAGCCGACCGCCGGCCGGCTCGTGCGGCTGCGCGCCCGCCTCTCCCGCTCCCAGAACTCGCTGGGCAAGGGCCTGCTCACGCTGCTCTCCCGCGAGCACCTCGACGAGGACACCTGGGAGGAGATCGAGGACACCCTGCTCACCGCCGACGTGGGCGTCGCGCCCACGCAGGAGCTGGTCGAGCGGCTGCGTGAGCGCGTGAAGGTGCTCGGCACCCGTACCCCCGACGAACTGCGCGGCCTGCTGCGCGAGGAACTGCTCAAACTGATCGGTACGGACCAGGACCGCGCGGTCGCCACCGACAACGCCCTGGGCAAGGACGGCCAGGAGATCCCCGGCGTCGTCATGGTCGTCGGCGTCAACGGCACCGGCAAGACCACCACCACCGGCAAGCTGGCCCGCGTGCTGGTCGCCGACGGCAAGTCGGTCGTCCTGGGCGCCGCCGACACCTTCCGCGCCGCCGCCGCCGACCAGCTCCAGACCTGGGGCGAGCGGGTCGGCGCCCGCACGGTCCGCGGCCCGGAGGGCGGTGACCCGGCCTCGATCGCCTTCGACGCGGTGAAGGAAGGTATCGCCGAGGGCGCCGACGTGGTCCTCATCGACACCGCAGGCCGGCTGCACACCAAGACCGGCCTGATGGACGAGCTGGGCAAGGTCAAGCGCGTCGTGGAGAAGCACGGCCCGGTCGGCGAGGTCCTCCTCGTCCTGGACGCCACCACCGGACAGAACGGTCTGGTGCAGGCCCGGGTGTTCGCGGAGGTCGTGGACATCACCGGCGTCGTGCTCACCAAGCTGGACGGCACGGCCAAGGGCGGCATCATCGTCGCGGTCCAGCGCGAGCTGGGCGTCCCGGTCAAGCTCGTCGGCCTCGGCGAGGGCGCGGACGACCTGGCGCCGTTCGAGCCGGAGGCGTTCGTGGACGCCCTGATCGGCGACTAGGACCGACCAGGACGCGTTGGGGACGCACAGATGGTCTTACGGGCACGGTCCGGATCGAGAAGCCCCGCAGCGAGAGGGATGCGCTGCGGGGCTTTTTGCTGCGTGGGGCGGGTGCGCGGGTGAGAAGTGGGGCCGGTGGGGGAGCCGGTGCCTGATGTGCGGGGGAGTGGGGCGGAGTCCCGTCCTCGCGTCCGGCTACGCGGCCGACCGATGGCATACGTACGCGAGCGTGCCCAGCAGCAGCCGCGCCTGCGGTGGCCGCCCCGCCGTGTCCAGGGTGGGCGGCCGCAGCCACCGCATGGGCCCGAGTCCGCCGAGATCGGACGGCGGGGCCGTGACGTGGTCGCCGGGGCCGCGTGAGCACAGGTCGAGGGCGGCGTCGTCCCAGCCCATCCGGTAGAGCAGCCCGGGCAGATCGGCGGCGGCCCCGGGCGCCACGAAGAACAGGGCGCGGCCCGAAGGCGTGGCGGCCACCGGGCCGAGCGGCAGGCCCATCCGCTCCAGCCGTACCAGCGCGGTGCGTCCCGCCGCCTCCGGCACTTCGAGGATGTCGAAGGAACGGCCCACCGGGAGCAGGACGGCCGCGCCGGGCGTCCTGGCCCACGCGTCGGCGGCTTCTTCGAGCGTCGCGCCGGCCGCCAGCCCGTCCGTGAAGGCCAGCGGGTGGGCGCCGGGGGAGGCGCAGTCGTCCGCGCCGCACGAGCAGACCGTATGTCCGTTCCCGCCGCGAGCCGCGCGTGCGCCGGGCACCACGTCCCAGCCCCACAGCCCCGTGTACTCCGCCACCGCCGTGCCCTCGGTCGAGCGGGCGCGACGCCGTGAACCGGATCGGATGTCGCGGATGCCGCCGATCGTGAAGCCCATGCCTCCTCCAACGGGTGATGCGTGCCAGTGGTTACGTGCCGAAGCACGTGCGTGACGCTCCGTCAGGAGGGGGCGGATTCCGTGGTGCGTCGGGGTGTGGTGGGGTGGTGCGGCGCGTGGCGCGCGCCTTCGCGCACTCCTTTCCATCCGTCTCCTCTCGACCTGTGTCAAGTCAATCGCGAGGACCGGCTGGGGAGTTCATTCAAAGGGGTGGCGAATGGTGGCGTTTAGCGGATCGCCCTCGCCGGGGGCGTGATCGTAGGATTACTTTCGGTGCACGTCCTGGGGCGAAGCGCCGCGGGCGTGGGTATGCCGGAGGCAACGCACCGGCGGGTGAACCCTCCCGAATCGGGTTGGCTGGATTCCGTGGTCGGGTAGGTCCACCCCGTACCGGTCGCCGCAACAGACGGCATCCTGTGGGAGGTTCACGGGGCACGGCCGCGACGCACAGCGGCAGGATGGCCGTGCGGAGCGGTGCGGCGGCCCGGTGCGCGACAGGCACCATGCCGTACACCGCGGCGCGGTGCCGACGCGGAAAGCGGCGACGAAGGACGGCGGACGCGAAGAACGGCCGACGCGAAGAGAAGCGGACGCGAAGAGAAGCGGCGGCAGCAGAACGCGAAGTACCGAAACCGAAGCACCGGCGGACACGGACGTACTGGCGCAACCCGTAGGACAAACAGACCCGCGGGACCGGCAAGAAGAAGCGGGACCCGAACAGCATCAGCACCACGAAACGGGCGCCGCGGCAGCAGGAGGCCGCAGCGACCACGGCGCGGCCGGGCACCGGCGGAGCGGCACACCTCGTACCGCACCGGCGGGGCAGACGGCCGCGGCAGGAATACCGCGCTGGCGCAGTGAGGCACCGGGGCGGTCCGGACCGTATGTAGCGGACGTATGGAAAAGAAACTCGGAAGCGGCGAAGAGCGGCGATGCGAAGCGATGGCGCGGCGCAGTGAAGCAAGGCAGCAATCGGAATGGGGGCGTTCCAGTGGGCGGCAGTGGCGGCACCGGCGCTGACAAGCGCCCCAACGAACCGTTGGGCTCATGGTTCGTGCGCAGCGGCTGGTCGAAGGGCGAGCTGGCACGACAGGTCAACCGGCGCGCACGCCAGATGGGCGCGCACCACATCAGCACCGACACCTCGCGCGTACGGCGCTGGCTCGACGGCGAGCAGCCGCGCGAGCCCATCCCGCGCATCCTCTCCGAGCTGTTCTCGGAGCGGTTCGGGTGTGTGGTCGGTATCGAGGACCTCGGCCTGCGTTCCGCGCACCAGTCCCCGTCCGTCTCCGGCGTCGACCTGCCCTGGGCCGGCCCGCAGACCGTCTCCCTGATCAGCGAGTTCTCCCGCAGCGACCTGATGCTGGCGCGCCGCGGCTTCCTGGGCACCTCCCTGGCGCTGGCCGCCGGGCCCGCCCTCATCGAGCCGATGCAGCGCTGGCTGGTGCCGGTCTCCCCGGGCCAGGCGTCCGCCGCCCAGCAGGCGTCCCAGGAGCGGGCAAGGCGCTCCAACCGGCTGTCCAAACCGGAACTGGACCTGCTGGAGTCGACCACCGCCATGTTCCGCCAGTGGGACGCCCAGTGCGGTGGCGGACTGCGCCGCAAAGCGGTGGTCGGCCAGCTCCACGAGGTCACCGACCTCCTGCAGGAGCCGCAGAGCGAAGAGGTATCCAAACGGCTGTTCAAGGTCGCCGCCGAACTGGCCGAACTGGCCGGCTGGATGAGCTACGACATCGGTCTGCAGCCCACCGCGCAGAAGTACTTCGTGCTCGCCCTGCACGCCTCCAAGGAGGCCGGTGACCGCCCGCTGGGCTCGTACATCCTCTCCAGCATGAGCCGCCAGATGATCCACCTCGACCGCCCGGACGACGCGCTGGAACTCATCCACCTCGCGCAGTACGGCAGCCGCGAATCGGCTACCCCCCGTACACAGGCGATGTTGTATGCGATGGAGGCGCGGGCGTACGCCAGCATGGGCCAGCCGAGCAAGGTCAAACGCGCCGTACGGATGGCCGAGGACACCTTCGGCGACGTGGCGCCCGGCGAACCCGAGCCGGACTGGATCCGCTTCTTCTCGGAGGCCGAGCTGAACGCGGAGAACGCCCACTCCTACCGCGACCTCGCCTACGTGGCCGGACGCAGCCCGACGTACGCCTCCCTCGCCAACCCCGTGATGCAGCGTGCGGTCGAACTCTTCGCACAGGACATGGAGCACCAGCGTTCCTACGCCCTCAACCTGATCGGCATGGCGACGGTGCACCTGCTCCAGAAGGAGCCGGAGCAGGGTGCCGTCCTGGCGCACCAGGCCATACCGCTGGCGAAGAAGGTCCGCTCGGAGCGGGTCAACACCCGGCTGCGCAAGACGGTGGACACGGCGGCGCGGAACTTCGAAGGCGTCGCCGAGGTGATCCAGCTCAGCGACGAGCTGGCCCAGCAACTGCCGGAATCCGGCGCGGAGGCCGTCTGACCGCACACCCTGACGCGTCTGTCCTGACCGCACCTCCCACATATCTACTCGCAATTCCTGCCCCTCCCCGCATCCCCCCTTGTACTTCCACAGTCCCCGGCCGCGGCCCGTCACCCCGTACAGCTCGACTCGGCTCCCCCACGCCAGGTCATACGGGTGACAGCCGCGGTCGGCTGTGTGGGTGGAGTGGGGGTGGGGGTCGGGGACCGGTGGGGGTGGCCCAGGCGGGTGCGGGCCGGGACGGGACGGTGCGGGCGTGGTCGTTTCGGTGGGTTACGGGGGTGCGCCGGGCGTGGCGGGCCGATCTCGGAGTTCATAGGGGCGTAACACTGACGAGGGCTTCGTCACCGCGGGGAAACACCGACGGGTCATGGCCGAAACGGTGCTGCGACAACCTCGTGGCGAAAGTCGGCCCACCCGGAACCACGCCCGCACGGGCCGCATCGACGACAGGAGACGCCGATGCCCCCAGGCATCATGACGCTCGCGGCAGACGAGGCCACCCTGAGCCCGGCCAACACCGGCTTCATGCTGATCTGCACCGCTCTGGTGATGCTCATGACCCCCGGACTCGCCTTTTTCTACGGCGGCATGGTCCGGGTCAAGAGCGTGCTCAACATGCTGATGATGAGCTTCATCAGCCTGGGGATCGTCACCGTCCTGTGGGTCCTGTACGGCTTCGGGCTCGCCTTCGGCCAGGACAGCGGCGGCTTCCTCGGATGGACCGGTGATTTCGCCGGGCTCAGCGGCATCGGCCTGACCGAACTGTGGGGCACCACCACCATCCCGGTCTATGTCTTCGCGGTCTTCCAGCTGATGTTCGCGGTGATCACTCCCGCGCTGATCAGCGGCGCCCTCGCGGACCGGGTGAAGTTCACGGCCTGGGCGCTGTTCATCGCCCTGTGGGCCACCATCGTCTACTTCCCCGTCGCGCACTGGGTGTGGGCCGAGGGCGGCTGGCTCTTCGACCTGGGGGTCATCGACTTCGCCGGCGGTACGGCCGTCCACATCAACGCGGGCGCCGCGGCCCTCGGCGTGATCTTCGTCGTCGGCAAGCGCATCGGCTTCAAGAAGGATCCGATGCGGCCGCACAGCCTGCCGCTGGTGATGCTCGGCGCCGGGCTGCTGTGGTTCGGCTGGTTCGGCTTCAACGCGGGCTCCTGGCTGAACAACGACGACGGGGTGGGCGCGGTCGCCTTCGTCAACACCCAGGTCGCCACGGCCGCCGCGATGCTCGGCTGGCTCGCGTACGAGAAGATCCGGCACGGCTCCTTCACCACTCTGGGCGCGGCCTCCGGCGCGGTCGCCGGACTGGTCGCGATCACCCCGGCGTGTGGCGCGGTCAGCCCGCTGGGCGCCATCGCGGTGGGCGTCATCGCCGGTGTGCTGTGCGCGATGGCGGTCGGCCTGAAGTACCGGTTCGGCTACGACGACTCCCTGGACGTGGTCGGGGTTCACCTCGTCGGCGGCATCGCCGGGTCCCTGCTGGTCGGCCTGTTCGCGACCGGCGGCGTACAGAGCGACGCCAAGGGCCTCTTCTACGGCGGCGGCTTGGAGCAACTGGGCAAGCAGGCCGTGGGCGTCGTCTGCGTGCTGCTGTACTCCCTGGTCGTCTCCTTCCTTCTCGCCAAGGCCATCGACCTGCTGATGGGCTTCCGGATCTCCGAGGACGAGGAGGTCGCGGGCGTCGACCAGGCCGCGCACGCGGAGACGGCGTACGACTTCGGCGGCACGGGCGGGGGCGTGGTGGCGCGCACGGGAGCGGGCATGGGGACGGGGGCGGCCTCGGCCGCCGGACCGGCCCTCGGTGGCGACCCGTCCCGGGAAAAGGGCCAGGGCAAGGTCCGCGGAAAGGATCAGTCGAAGGGCCAGGGGAAGAGCCAGGGGAAGGGCCAGGGCTCGGCCCCGGCTTCCGGTAGTGAGAAGAGGGTGGACGCGTGAAGCTCATCACGGCAGTGATCAAGCCGTACCGGCTCGACGAGGTGAAGGAGGCCCTGCAGTCCTTCGGCGTACACGGCCTGACCGTCACCGAGGCCAGCGGATACGGCAGGCAGCGCGGGCACACGGAGGTGTACCGGGGAGCGGAGTACACCGTCGACCTGGTGCCGAAGGTCCGTATCGAGGTGCTCGTGGACGACGCGGACGCCGCGGAGCTGATCGACCTCGTGGTGAAGGCGGCCCGCACCGGCAAGATCGGCGACGGCAAGGTCTGGAGCCTCCCGGTCGAGGAGGCGGTCCGCGTGCGGACGGGGGAGCGAGGGCCGGACGCGTTGTAGGTGTGGGGTGCGGGGTGTGGGTGGCGGAACGGACGGTCCGGCCGCGACTTCCGGTCCCGGCCCTGCGCCCTCCTGAAGGGGAAGCGGACCCGGGGCTGTAACCGCCGCGGTGCGGCAACGGCGCAAAGCCACCACCCCCACAAGCGACGCGGCCGAACCCTCCACATACGCACACGCAAACGCATGCGACGGAGCGTGAGGGCGGGGCCTTGCAAGAGCCGGTACCCGGGGGCCGACATGACCAAGGAGCACCTGAGTTGACCGAGGGCATGAGGAATACGCCGGAGGACGGCGGACCGGCGGAGGCGGCCGGGACAACCGCTTCCGCTTCCGCGAACCGGGCGGCGGATGCGACCGCTGCGACCGCTGCCCGTACGGGAGCCGCGGACACCCCGGACACTCCGGAGGAACCATCCCCGCCCTCCGCTGCCGGAGGCCACTACGCCGCGGACCGGCTGCGGCTCCTGCAAGACACGGGCCTGGACGGCCCCGCGCGCCGGACCGCCCTCGCACGCCTCACCGACGGCTGGCTGGCCACCCTGTTCGAGCGAGCGGCAGCCGAAGCCGGTGTCGGCGCCGATGCCCCAGCAGGCGCGGACACCGGGCCCGCCGCCGGGCCCGGCATCGCCCTCGTCGCCGTCGGCGGCTATGGACGCGCCGAACACTCCCCCCGCAGCGACCTGGACCTGCTCCTGCTCCACGACGGCAAAGCCGGTGCCCGCACGGTGGCCGCACTCGCCGACCGGCTCTGGTATCCGGTCTGGGACGAGGGCCTCGCCCTGGACCATTCGGTACGGACACCCGCCGAGGCGCGCAAGGCCGCTCGTGAGGACCTCAAGGTCCAGCTCGGTCTCCTGGACGCCCGCCACCTGGCCGGCGACCCGGAACTGACGGGCGCCCTGCGCGGCACCGCGCTGGCCGACTGGCGCGAACAAGCCCCCAAACGCCTGCCCGAACTCCACGAGTTGTGCCGTGAACGTGCGGTGCGTCAGGGCGAGTTGCAGTATCTTCTGGAGCCGGACCTCAAGGAGGCGAGGGGCGGGCTGCGCGACGCCACCGCACTGCGGGCGGTCGCCGCCTCCTGGCTGGCCGACGCGCCGCGCGAAGGGCTGGAGGCCGCCCGTACCCGCCTGCTGGACGTACGCGACGCACTGCACCTGACGACCGGCCGTACCACCGACCGGCTCTCCCTCCAGGAACAGGACCAGGTGGCCGATGCACTCGGCGTACTGGACGCGGACGTACTGCTGCGACAGGTGTACGAATCTGCGCGCACCATCTCGTACGCGAGTGACGTCACCTGGCGCGAAGTCGGGCGGGTCCTGCGCTCCCGGTCCGTACGACCCGTACTGCGCAACCTGCTGAGGGGCCGTGTGGCGGGAGACGGTGGACCGGGGCGAGGCGAACGGACTCCGCTCGCCGAGGGCGTCGTCGAGCTGGACGGCGAAGCCGTGCTGGCCCGGACGGCGCGGCCGGACCGCGATCCGGTGCTTCCCCTGCGCGCCGCTGCCGCCGCCGCGCAGGCCGGACTGCCGCTGTCCCTGCACGCCGTGCGTCGGCTGCGTACGGCCGCCACCACCCGGCCCCTGCCCGTGCCGTGGCCGGCCGAGGCGCGGGAACAGCTGGTCACGCTGCTGGGCGCGGGCGACCGGACCGTACCCGTGTGGGAGGCCCTGGAGGCGGAGGGGATCATCACCTGGCTGCTGCCCGACTGGGAGCGGGTGCGCTGCCGTCCGCAGCGCAACGCCGTGCACCGCTGGACCGTCGACCGGCACCTGATCGAGACGGCCGTCCGCGCCTCGGCCCTCACCCGCCGCGTGCACCGCCCGGACCTGCTGCTGGTCGCGGCCCTGCTGCACGACATCGGCAAGGGCTGGCCCGGTGACCACTCCGTCTCCGGCGAGACCATCGCCCGGGACATGGCGGCCCGGATCGGCTTCGACGCGCGGGACGTGACGGTGATCGCCACACTCGTACGGCATCACCTGCTGCTCATCGAGACGGCCACCCGGCGGGATCTGGACGATCCGGCGACGGTCGACGCGGTCGCGGACACGGTGGGCGGTATCGGGACGCTGGAACTGCTGCACGCCCTCACCGAGGCCGACGCCTTGGCGACCGGCCCCGCTGCCTGGAGCGCCTGGCGCGGATCGCTCGTCGCCGACCTGGTGAAACGTGTCACGGCGCGGCTGGCGGGGGAGGCCGCGCCATCGGGGCGGACGGCGGACGAGCCGAGCGCCGAACAGGAGCGCTTGGCCGCCGAGGCGTGGCGCACCGGCGGCCCGGTGCTCGCCCTGCACACCCGCGCGGAGGGCCACGGCGAAACGGACTCCGCCTCCGGGTCCGCCCGTACGGGACCGGACCCGGTCGCGGGGACGGATGCGGACGTCGTTCCCGAGCCGGAGCCCGTGGGCGTCGAGCTGCTGATGGCCGTACCGGAACAGCCCGGTGTGCTGCCCGCCGCGGCCGGCGTCCTGGCCATGCACCGCCTGACCGTCCGCGCCGCCGATCTGCGCAGCATCGACCCCCTCGGCGAGGGGCCGGTGCTGCTGCTGAGCTGGCGGGTGGCCGCCGAATACGGCTCGCTTCCGCAGACCGTACGGCTCCGCGCGGACCTCGTACGGGCCCTGGATGGTTCGCTGGACGTGCCGGCCCGGCTGGCGGAGCGCGAGCAGGCGTACGCATACCGATCGCGCGGGGTGCAGGCCCCGCCGCCCCGGGTGACGGTCGCCCCTGGGACCTCGCAGCTGGCCACCGTGATCGAGGTGCGGGCCCAGGACGCCCAGGGCCTGCTGCACCGGATCGGCCGCGCCCTGGAGGCCGCGCGGGTCACCGTACGCAGCGCCCACGTGAGCACGCTGGGAGCGAACGCGGTGGATGCGTTCTACGTCACGGACGAGAAGGGCGAGCCCCTGCCGGATGCGGTGGCCGTCGAGGTGGCACAGGCGGTGGAGAACGCCTTGAAGTAGCCGCATCGGCCACCTGGCCCGGGCCGCCTCCAACGGCGGGACGGCTTTCGCGGCGGAAGCGGGACTCGCGGCCCGGCCGACGCCCGGGGCCGGGAAGCCGCGCTGTGGAGCCGGCGCCGCTACGAACAACGACGTCACAGGCCCGAGGCGGGTGCACAGGAGCGCCACGAACCGGAACGTCCCCGAGCGCCGAACCGTCCTCGAAGGCGGCACGGGCTGCCCGGCCCCCGCACCTCCGTGAGACGGTGGGGACGGGGCGCGCAGCAGGCGCCCGAGCCGGTTGCGCACCGTGCCCCCGGCCGTCCGGAGCTCCGCCCCGGCGGTCCATCCCGGCGGGCAGGGACACGTTGCTTGCCTGTGCGGATACCCTAGAAGCCGACTTGACCCTGCCCCCGACCCCGAGGATCGACGACCGCCGTGTTCGATACGCTTTCCGACCGCTTGGCGAGTACTTTCAAAAACCTCCGGGGCAAAGGCCGCTTGAGCGAGGCGGACATCGACGCCACGGCGCGCGAGATCCGTATCGCCCTGCTGGAGGCCGACGTCGCGCTGCCCGTCGTCCGGGCCTTCATCAAGCAGGTCAAGGAGCGGGCGACCGGCGTCGAGGTCTCCCAGGCGCTGAACCCCGCCCAGCAGGTCATCAAGATCGTCAACGAGGAGCTCGTCGGCATCCTCGGCGGCGAGACCCGTCGGCTGCGTTTCGCCAAGAACCCGCCGACCGTCATCATGCTGGCCGGTCTGCAGGGTGCCGGTAAGACCACCCTCGCCGGAAAGCTCGGCAACTGGCTCAAGCAGCAGGGCCACGCGCCGCTGCTGGTCGCCTGTGACCTGCAGCGCCCCAACGCCGTCAACCAGCTCTCGGTCGTCGCCGAGCGGGCCGATGTCGCCATCTTCGCGCCCGAGCCGGGCAACGGCGTCGGCGACCCGGTCAAGGTCGCTCAGGACTCGATCGAGTTCGCTCGCTCCAAGCAGCACGACGTGGTCATCGTCGACACCGCCGGCCGCCTCGGCATCGACCAGGAACTGATGCAGCAGGCCGCGGACATCCGCGACGCGGTCAAGCCGGACGAGGTCCTCTTCGTCGTCGACGCGATGATCGGCCAGGACGCGGTCAACACCGCCGAGGCGTTCCGCGACGGCGTCGGCTTCGACGGCGTGGTGCTCTCCAAGCTGGACGGCGACGCCCGCGGTGGTGCCGCGCTCTCCATCGCGCACGTCACCGGCAAGCAGATCATGTTCGCCTCCAACGGCGAGAAGCTGGACGACTTCGACGCCTTCCACCCGGACCGCATGGCGTCCCGCATCCTGGGCATGGGCGACATGCTCACGCTGATCGAGAAGGCCGAGCAGACCTTCAGCCAGCAAGAGGCCGAGAAGATGGCCTCCAAGCTGGCGAGCAGCAAGGGCAAGGACTTCACGCTCGACGACTTCCTGGCCCAGATGGAGCAGGTCCGCAAGATGGGCTCCATCTCCAAGCTCCTCGGGATGCTGCCGGGCATGGGGCAGATGAAGGAGCAGATCAACAACCTCGACGAGCGCGAGGTCGACCGTACGGCCGCGATCATCAAGTCGATGACGCCGGCCGAGCGCCAGGAGCCGACGATCATCAACGGCTCGCGCCGCGCCCGTATCGCCAAGGGCTCCGGTGTCGACGTCAGCGCGGTCAAGAACCTCGTCGAGCGGTTCTTCGAGGCCCGCAAGATGATGTCGAAGATGGCCCAGGGCGGCGGCATGCCGGGAATGCCTGGCATGCCGGGCATGGGTGGCGGCGGCGCCAAGAAGAAGAAGCAGCAGAAGCAGGCCAAGGGCAAGCGCAAGAGCGGCAACCCCATGAAGCGGAAGGCCGAGGAAGAGGCCGCAGCCGCCCGCCGCGAGGCCGCCCAGTCCGGCAACCCGCTGGGCCTGCCGCAGGGCGATGACGCGAAGAACTTTGAACTTCCCGACGAGTTCAAGAAGTTCATGGGCTAGCAGTTCATGGGTTGGTAGTTCATGGGCCGGCGCCTGCCGTGGCCCCCGGGCGGCCCGTGCCGCCCCCAGGCCCGCGGACGGCGTGTGAGCGTGTGATCGAGCCCCTGGCCGGAGCCCCGGCCGGGGGCTCGTTCGCGTGGTCATCTCGGTGCACCTGCCGATCCGGCCCCCGCAGGCCGCAGCAGTGGCGTGCCGCTGCCGAGCGCGGTGGCGCTCAGCCCGAGCGCCACCGCCGCCGTGGCCCCCACGTCCGCCAAGGTCCGGGCCGACGGCAGACGCTCGGGGCAGGCAGCCTCGGGGCGCTGGATCAGCACCGGGACGTACTCCCGCGTATGACAGGCATGGCCGATCAGCGGATCGTTGCCGTGGTCGCCGGTGACGATCAGACGGTCGCCGGGGGACGAGAGAAGCGGCAGCAGCGTGCCCAGCCCCACATCGGTCCGTTGCAGCACGGAGGCGTAACGCGGCGCGTCCTGCTGGTGCCCCGCCAGGTCGGTCTCCTGGACGTTGCCGATGATCAATGCCGTATCCGGGGCCCGGCGGAGGGCGTCGAGGGTCAGCGCGAAGACCTCTGCGGTGCCGACGGCGGGACGATGCACCGCCGCGTCGCAGGCCAGGACATCCGCGGCCTTGCCCACGAGCGTGACGGGCACGCCCGCGACCGCCGCCAGCTCCGGCAGCCGGCGAGCGTGGTCCAGTGGCGCGCCGAGATGCCGCACCGCCAGCCCGCCATTCCGGTAGAAGCCGCTCGCCGGGGTGTCCAGGCCGACCGTGCCGAGGTCGCCTTCCCGTACGAACGCGGGCAGTGGTGCGTTGGCGTGGCCGCCCACGGCGATCACTCGGGCGACGGGCGCCACCGAACGCACCACCCGGGCGATACGAAGTAGCTCCGCGAACGGGATGTCTTCCAAGCACCCGGACACGTTCCAGTTGACGCCCGGGTCCGCCTCCAGGTTGTCGTGGACGAGGGCCCGCCCGTCCACCAACAGCAGGGGCCGCCCGCCGAGAAGAGCCGTACCGTGTCCGTGCGCCCGCAGGGCCGCGACGACCTCGTCGAGATGGCCGGCGAGCCGGGCCACCGCCACCCGGCTGAAGTCGGCCCCCACCATGGTCTGGTGCCCGGCGTACGTATCGGCGCCCGGATAGCCGAGAGCCGCGCGGCCCGCGGCCACCGGGAGGGACGGCTCCCTGCTGAGGTCCGGATGCGGGTGGACGAGGCCGAGACCGAGCGCTTCCCAAGTCGGCAGCGCGAGGCGGTGGCCGGTCGCCGCACGGTGACTGTCGAGGAGATGGCCGAGCGTGTCGGCGGCGGCGTCGCCGGGGCGCGGCACGCCCGCGTCGGGCATCGCACCGACACCGAAGCCGTCGACGACGAGGATGACGATCCTGCTCATGGCCCACCCGTGCCTTTCCCGCCAACGACCTCGGGGCCCTCCGGAAGCCGGCGGCCCAACGCATCGTGGCGGCTGACCAACCGCGGGGCACCGGTGGTGAGGCCGGTGACAACGGCGACGGTGCTGCGCGTGACGAAGATCTGCGTACGGAACGCGAGAACGGCGGTGTCCCCGGGCCGGACGTCACCAGGAGCCAGCAGGCGGTAATAGTCAATGCTCTCGGCAGGCGCCCGCAGCACGGCGAGCCGGGCACCGGTACGCGGAATCAGTGCCGACTCGACCCCCGACCTGGGATAGAAGCCACCACCGTGCAGAGCGGGTCGCCCATCGGCGAGGACATGCGCGACCTCCGTGACGTACACGTAAGCGGGCCGTTCCGTCTGCTGCGTCTGCTGCGTCTGCTGCGTCTGCTGCTCCGGTTGGTCCGGCTGCCGGTTCCCGCCGGCGGCATGGAGGGGGGTGGTGCCGGTGAGGGCGTGGCCGGGCTCACCGTGCGTGGCGCCCAGCTCAGCGAGCAGCGGCAGGGTGGCCGTGCAGGTCACGCCCGGAGCGCTCAGCATCAGGTCCATGTGCCCGCGTGCGGCCAGCAGCGAACGGGCCTCACGGACGAGGGCGAAAGTGGCGGTGGGACGCGCCCGCCCCGCCCCGGGAACACACTCGACGCAAGGGAATCCGGTGACCCCGGCCACGCGGATGCCGGGCAACTGTTCCGCCTCGGCCGCGAATCCCGCCAGACCGGCGAGGGGTACGCCGCCCTCCTGACCAGGGTGGACCGACCCGGGCGCCCCCTCGATACGTACCAAAACATCCTGCACGCGGCCCAGTTGCCGGGCGGCATCCGAGACGGCTCGGGCGTTGGCCGCATCGAAGACGGTCACCGCCTCCGGATGCCAGGACAGCACCTCGGGAAGCGCGCGGTGCGGTACCTGCACCAAATGGCCCACGTTCCCGACCCGCGCACCCGCCGCGTGCAGGGCGCGGGCCTCGGGCGCGTCGATGGCGGCGAAGCGGGGCAGGTACCGGGCCACGGCCCGGATCAGTTCGGGATTGCGGCCGACCTGTTTGACCACGGGCCACAGGCCGAGGCCCCACCGTCTCGCCTCTTCCGCCAGCAGCGCGGCATTTGCCTCGACGGCATCCAGGTCAATGACGTACGTGTCCGGCTGCACCGCACCGGTGCGGTGCAGCTCAGCGGCGTAACGGGCCAACTGCGGGTTGCGCGAGAGGACGGTGTCGAGGAACACGGCAGTCACACCCCTTCCCCGTCGTCGGGAACGCCCGGCCCGGTGGGAGCGGCAGGTACGCATGGGGGACAGGCCCGGGCACAGGCAGCGGGAGCGGCGTCCAGGTCGCGCAGCGCACGGCGGAGGATGTCGATCACCAGGTCAGCGCCTGCCCGCATCGGATTGATCCGCACCGTCCAGTCGGCCAGCTCCGGCGCGTCCTCAAGGACGGAGCCGGACATCCGGTAAACGAGCGGAGCGATTTCATACCGGGAGTTGGCGCCCACCGGATACGGCGCGGCGCCGTACCGGGCCGCGGCGGCCGGCACCGCGCGGGCCACGGGCCGCTCCAGCCGCAGCAGCACACACCGGTCCTGCACATTCGCGAGCCGTACCTCGGCAACGCCGGGCACCTCCCCGGCCGCCAGCCGCTCGGCGATCTCCGTACCCGTCCTGGACTGCACCGCCCACATCACCGGGACGTGGCTGAGCGCCCGCAGCGCATCCAGCGCCTGATGCCCCTGCACCTGGCCGCCGCCGGAGTAGTTGTCGTCGTGCACGCGTTCCACCAGGTCCCGCGATCCGACGACCGCTCCCACCCCCTCCGGGCCGTGCAGCTTGAACAGGGAGAAGCAGGAAGCGTCCGCGCCCAGTTCCACGCCGCACGCCGGGACACGGAGGGCCGTGTAATTGTCGTCCACGATGGTGCGCACGCCGGCGGCCCGACAGGCGGCGAGCACCCGGCCCGGATCGTAGGAGTCCGCCGCCCGCTGCCGGGAATGCTGCACGAACGCCCACCGGAACCGGCCGGAGGAGAGCGCCCGCTCCAGCCCCGGACGGTCGTTGAAATCCGCTTCCACGGTCGCCACGCCCAGCCCACGAAGAGTGACACTGGTGGTGCGGTAGACCGGTGCGCGGTGCAGGAGCAGCGGACCGCCCGCACCGAGCACGGCGCTGAGCGCGGCCCGGATGGCGCCCGTCCCGGCGCCCTGCACCAGGGCCGCGGCGGGGGCCCCGAAAAAGTCCGCGAGAACGGCCTCGACCCGCGCGGTGGTACGCGGCCGGCCCAGCCCCGGCACCACTCCCGCGTCCGCCTCGAAGAGCTGCCGTCCCTCGAAATGCCGGGCAACGCACTCCATCAGCCGGAACTGATTCGCCACCGCGTCCTCCACCGCGACCGTCGGCAACGGAAACGTCCTGGGCAGCCGCACACTCATGTCAGCCCCTCCCCGCCCGCCAGGTCACTTCCGCGCCCAGGGCCGGGGCCGTGCCCGGGTCCGGGGTCCGGCGCGAAGCCCGGCCCGAAGCGTGCGCCGCAGAGCTGATCGGCAGCCCAGCCGACTGCCCGGCCGATTCGTGCCCAGCCACTCCGTGCTTGGTCACCCCCTGCCCGGTTTCTTCACCCCAGATTTCTCCGTCCCCGCCGGTGAGGAATCGCAGCGGATTTCGACGGGTCAGCACATCGATCAGTTCCTCATCGGCCCCGGCGTCCCGTACCCGCGGCAGGAACGACCGGAACAGGTGCCCGTAACCGTGGCCGCCCTCACTGGCCAGATAGCCGTGCCGGGAGATGTCGCAACTGAGCAGCACGCGGTCGGCGTGCCCGGCTTCCACCAGCGCGATCAGTAACCGCAGCCGGGTGGCGTCGCTCTGGTAGTTCTCCTTGCCGACGGTGTCGAAGGCGACGTACGCGCCTGCCGCCGCCAACCCCCGGTGCACCACGGGGTCGTCGAGCAGGTCCTGGTGCCCGATGCTGATTCGGTGCGGAGCCAGGCCGGCCGCGGTGAGCAGCTCCAACTGGGCGGGACCGCCGCGTCCCAGCTGCGCATGGGTCGCCAGCGACAACCCGGTTGCGACCGAGGCACGGGCGGCCGCGGTGAGCGTACGGACCTCAGGTTCGCTCGGCGCGTGACCATGGCTTCCGACTTCACCGATGACGCCGGGGAGGATGCCGTCGGGGCCCGGCTCCCTCGTGATCTCTTCAACCAGGGCATCCGCCAGTTCGTCGACGGTCGCGCCGTCCACCTCGGCCGGATGGAACGCGTCGTGATACCAGCCGGTGCCCGCGACGACCGCCACCCCCGACGCCCGGGAGATACGGGTCAGGGCCGAGAGATCTCGCCCCATGCCCCGGCAGGACAGCTCGACCACGAGCGACAGCCCGAATCTCTGGCGGAGTAGAGCCAGTTCACGGGTGACCGCCGCGGCGTGCCGGGCCCCCAGCGAGGCCGCGCGGTCAGTAGCTCGGGTGAGGTCGAGGGCCAGGTGCTCGTGGGCGAGCACGGGCCCACGCACGGCGCTCACCGCCAGTGGTCCGGTGACGGTTCGCAACGAGGAGGTCATGACGCTCTGCCTTTCTGGCGCCCCGCGCGCCTGCTCAGCCTTTGACCGGGGTGAAGAGGTGCAGCCAGTGAAGGAGGTTGAGGACGATGCCGGTGACGACGACCGCGGCGGGAGCGGCGGCCATCCGGACCACCACCCGGCCCACTGCCTCGTTGAACAGGTAGAGGCCGCCGGCTATCAGGATTCCCAGCCCACCGCCCATGGCGTTGGCCGCCATCAGGGACCCGAAGAGAATGGCCAGCAGCAGGGTGTCGCCGATGGCGCCGCGCAGGTGCTCCGAGGAGTCGCGCACCGAAGGCAGACCGCCCAGCACCTTGCCGATCCAGCTCAGGGCCAGCACCTCCGCGGCGAAGACCAGCGCTCCGCAGGCCAGCGCCAGCCAGGGGCTGGGCAGCAGATACCCGATCGGGTAGACGAGCGTGAACCCGACGATGCCGTACGCGCCGGAGGCCAGCGCGGTGGTGGCGATCAGCGGGATGAACCCGAGGGCCCGGTAGAAGTCGACCTGCGCCGCTTCCGCGTACTGCCCCTTGGCGATCAGGAAGCTGGTCGCCTCGCCGCCGCCGAAGACATGCATTTGAGCCAGCAGACAGACTCCGGCGCCCAGCACCATGAACAACGGCAGGTGCCGGCGCAGCCGAGCCGCACTGGCGCCGAACAGCGACGCCATCTGGTCCACGCCTGCCGGCATCCCACCGGCGACCCGCTCTTCCGGAACCTCTCCCTCCCTGGACGGCACTGACTTCTCAGCCGTCCGTTCGGTCCGGCGCTGCCGTACGTCCTTGGCCACCGCGAACCCCATGAGCAGCAGCACCCCCACCGCCATGGCCGGCGCCCCCGCGAACACCTCCGGCCACACCTTCATCGTCAGCACCACGAGCGCCAGCTCCACCACACCTGCCACGGCACCGCGCAGCCACCCGAACTGCTTGGTGATCGCCAGCACTGGAAACAGCGTGAAGAGGAAGAGGATCGGCGTCGCCATCTGCTGCATGGCCGTCAGGAAGTCGACCGGCAGATCGTGCGCGAGGCCGTTGGCCCCGTCCAGACCGAACACCACCACCGCTCCCCACGCCCCGCCGAGCAGCGGCGCCATCCACTTCTTCGGCGCGAGGATGCCCAGGACATCGGTGGGCAGGAACACCAGCCAGGGGTTGAGTACCCCGGAGGAGAGGGCCATCGGTGCCCCCAGCCCGAAGATGAACCCGGCGGAGAGCCCGAAGGACACCGCCGTGGTGGCGCTCCGGGTCGTACGGCCCTGGACGAAGTCGAGCATGAAAGGCCGTACACCGTCGTTGAAGACGGCCAGCGCCAGGTGCGAGAGGAAGGCGGTCAGCGCGCACAGGGCCACGACGGTCAGTTGCTGCGCGAGCGAGAAGTCGAGACCGGTGCTCGCGGCGAGGACGGTGCTGCTCACGGGGTCACTCCTTTGTGCCCTGGCACGTCATCGGGTCGTACGGCCCACGAGGGCCGAGGGCGCCGGGCCCGCGGGAGGCCCGGCACGTTCAGGTACGGGTGGCGATGGCTCGGACCAGCGCGGGCGTGATCGCATCGACCTGGTCCACCGCGAAGCCGAACACCTTCTTGCCCTGGTCCAGCAGGGCAGCGATCTCGCCCTCCGACGGGACCGAGCGGCCGAAGGTGTGGCAGACCGCGGAACCCATGAGCCCCACCAGGACGCCCAGCGAGGCCCCGGCACCGGTCTGGCAGGTGCCCAGGAAGTAGCCGGCCCGGCCGATTCGCAGCAGTGCTGCCGCGTCCATGTCGTTGCTGACCACGACCTCGACGCCGTCCAGCGCCAGCCGCCGCACGATGTCCGCGACCTCGGCCTTGCCGACACCGCCGGTGAGGATGGTCGTCATGGTGTGTCCCTTCGCAGGAGGGCGAAATGCATCGCCAGGAAGTTGATCTCGGACTCGGGGAGCGGAGCGCCGAGGGCGCTCTCGGCCCGTACGGAGACGGCGTGGGCCCGCCGGACGGCCTGGGGATGATCGGCCAGCTCCGCGGCGGCTATGTCGTCGGTACGGAACTCCTCCACCGGCTCGCCGTCGCGCAACCGGGTCAGCGCCATCAGCAGATGGCTGGTGAGCATCCCCGCGGATTCCTCGGTGACCGTGCACCCCTCGGCGGCCAGCGCGTCCAGTTCGGCCCGTACGAACTCGGCGATCGCGGGCTGAACCTGACCACTCTCCACGAAGATCCGGATCCGCTGTGCGAGCAGGGCTTCCATGGCTGTTCCCCCTGGTGATCAATAGACGGTAGGCGGTGTCCCGCGCAGTGACGTGAAGCTCCGGGAAGTGCCTGCGAACAGGCCTCTCGACGACAAGCTCGGACCGGCGGCGCTCCTGCGTGTCGCCCAGGCCGACCGGCACGGTCCTCCCCGGCCGGCCGACACCGTCGCCCCGGCCGGTCGAGCCGGCGACCTCAGTAGGAAGGGATGCGCTCCCCTCGCAGTACCTCGGCCTGAAGGGTGGTGACGGCTTCCAGGTCGAGAGACCCGCTCACCGCTGCCAGCGCCTCGCTGCCCTCCTTGCGCGCTATCAGCGCCGCGCTGGAATTGCGCAGCGACAGATCGTCGGTGACTTCGTCACCGAGTGGCAGTACCGCCACTTCGCCGCCGAGCTGTCCCTGCACCTCGTCGAGGCTCCAGACGGTGGCGTCGGCCCGGTCCTGCGCGAACAGTTCGTGGAGTCGTACGAACGAGCTCTCCAGCCATGTCACGTCCTGTCGCCCGGCGAACGCCCGCTCGGCCAGCGCTTTTTGGCCCTCGGACGTGGGATCCACGGCGACCCGTAGGCCCTCGGTGTCGGGCTGGACACCTTGCCGCAGCACCAGCCCGTGCGCGCCGACGTAGGTGGCCGGGCCCAGATCCGCGATCAGATCGATGGGATGCCGGTCGATCAGCTGGTCGGCCGCGAAGCGGGACAGCACCGCCAGGTCGACCTTCCCGTCCAGCAGGGCGGACACCCGCGAGGCGGCGCCGCGCATGAAGGTGATGGCGAAGGGCGCGCCGGCTTCCTCGAAGGCGGTCCGCAGCCCGGTGGCCAGACCCTCGTAACGTCGTGAGTAGGGCAACGGCATCGCGGCGAGGACGGTGCCCAGCCCGGCGAGGCGCCACAGTACGGCGCGGTCCGCGCGTACCAGGAAGGTGCCGAGGTGCCCGCGGGCCACGGTCTCTATCGCGCCCGACTCCTCCAGCAGCTGGAGCGCGGCCTGGACCGTCCCGTTGCCGACCCCGAGCCGGGTGGCGAGGTCGCGTACCCGGGGGAGTCGCGCGGCGCTGCCCTCGGTGGGCCGGTTGATCAGCAGGGCGGAGAGCTGCCGGGCGGCGAGCCCGTTGCGGGTCAGGAACCGTTCGTCGATGCTGTTCATGGAAATGACAGTAAACAGAATTCTGGATATTGGGTATACCTCGCACGGGTGAATGGGGGGAGGCTCGCCGTTGACGCGTAACGCCGGGCTCCGGCGGATGGGGGAGGGGCGCACGCAAGGCGGGCCGGTTCTCGGATGGCCAGTTCCCGGACGGCCAGTCCTCGGACGCGGGCACCCGACCGGAAGCCGGGCAAAGAGCAGTCGACCCGGGCGGTCAGAGAGCGGGAAGGGTTGCAGGGACGAAGGATCGAAGCAGCGAACGAGCGCAGTGTCGGAGGATTCGGAGGATCGAGGCGTCAGAAAGAAATCACGTGCGCGCGATGAGATAGCGGAAGACGTTCGCCATCCAGACCGTGCCGTCCGGGCGCTGATGCGGATGCAGTGCCTCGCTCAGTTCCTTCTCCACCTGGGCCTGGTCGGTGACCTCGAGCGCGGCGTCGAACAGGCCCGTGGACAGCAGCCCGCGCACCGCGCTCGGCAGATTGCCGTAGCCGAACGGGCAGGCCACCCGCCCCGACCCGTCGGGGCGCAGCCCCGCCCGGCCGGCCAGTTCCTCAAGGTCGTCGCGGCCGCTGGGCCGCCAGCCGCCCGCCGTGCGCAACGGGTCTGCCAACCGCTGGGCCACCCGCAGCACACTCGCCGTGGCACACCGCTCCACCGGCCCCCAGCCGCCCAGTACCACCGGGCTGCCGAGCTCCGCGAGCCCGGCGGCCGTCACCAGCGAAGCCGTCAGCCCCTCGATGCTGCCGACGCAGCCCACCGGGTGAAAGGCCGTCACCAGATTGAACGCGGAGCCGCTCGGGTCGGCCGCCCGCTCGGGGCCGCCGCACGCCAGCACCGTGGTCTGCGACGCGCCGTCGCGGGCCTCGCGCGAGGAGTCGGGGGTCAGCCGTTCCCGCGCCAGGTCCAGCCGTTCTTCGTCCGCGTCCACGCCGCAAACCTGCGCGCCGCGGGCCGCGGCGATCAGCAGTGCGAGCCCGGAACCGCAGCCCAGGCCCAGCAGCCTGGTGTGCGGTCCGACACCCACCCGGTCGTAGACGGCCTCGTACAGCGGCACCAGCATCCGTTCCTGGATCTCGGCCCAGTCGCGGGCGCGTCCACAGGAGTCGACCGGTGCGGAGGGGTCGTGAGAACCGGGAGAGCCGGACTGCCGGAGGTGGTGCCGTACGAGCGTGGGTGTCATCGAAAGCGCCCCAATCCGCCGAGAACCCGAAGCTGTCAGTGGTCGATCTCCCCGTGTCCCGCCCCTGTGTTCGCGTCGTGCGCCCCCGCATTCCAGACAACTCCCCATCCGGCCCGGAGTCCAGGGGTGCGCCGGGGTTGTCTCCCGCGCGCCCCTCGGTGCGCCGGGGTGCAAATCCGCTTGCCGACGCCGGGTGTCGCGCTCCTACCATGCGCGCCATGGCAAAGGCCCTCGTTCTCACGCCCCAAGCGGACGACTTCTCCCGCTGGTACCAGGAAGTGATCAGCAAGGCCGAACTGGCCGACAACGGTCCGGTGCGCGGCACCATGGTCGTCCGACCGTACGGGTACGGGCTCTGGGAGCGGATGCAGGCGGAGGTGGACGCGCGCATCAAGGAAGCCGGCGCCCGGAACGCCTACTTCCCGCTCCTGATCCCGCAGTCGTATCTGGCCAGGGAGGCCGAGCACGTCGAGGGCTTCGCGCCGGAACTCGCGGTGGTCACCCACGGCGGCGGCAAGGAACTGGAGGAACCAGCTGTCATCAGGCCCACCTCCGAGACCATCGTCAACGAGTACTTCTCCAAGTGGGTGCAGAGCTACCGTGACCTTCCCCTGCTCATCAACCAGTGGGCCAACGTCGTCCGTTGGGAGATGCGGCCGCGGGTGTTCCTCCGTACGACGGAATTCCTCTGGCAGGAGGGCCACACCGCACACGCCACCCATGAGGAGGCCCGTGACTACGCCACCCGCATCCACCGGGACGTCTACGCCGACTTCATGGCCGACGTCCTCGCCGTCGACGTGGTGGCCGGGCGCAAGACCCCGGCGGAACGCTTCGCCGGGGCGATCAACACCCTCACCCTCGAAGCGATGATGGGTGACGGCAAGGCCCTGCAGATGGCCACCAGCCACGAACTGGGCCAGAACTTCGCACGCGCCTTCCATACGCGGTACCTCTCCAAGGAAGGCAAGCAGGAACTGGTCTGGCAGACCTCCTGGGGAAGCAGCACCCGCATGGTCGGCGCGCTGGTCATGTCGCACGGTGACGATCACGGCCTGCGCGTCCCGCCCCGGCTGGCCCCGGTCCAGGCCGTGGCCCTGGCGGTCAAGGGGGACGACGCCGTACGGGCCGAGGTCCGGCGGATCGGCGACGTACTCAGGGCGGCGGGCGTGCGCGCCCAGGTCGACGACCGTACGGACATCCCTTTCGGGCGCCGCGCGGTGGACTGGGAACTGAAAGGGGTGCCGCTCCGTATTGAGGTCGGCCCGCGCGACCTGGAGAGCGGCACCGCGACGCTGGTCCGCCGCGTTCCCGGTGGCGAGGAGCCGGTCCGGCTCGATGTGCTGGACTCCCTCCTGCCGGCGTGCCTGGAGGAGGATCAGGCGCTGCTCCTGCGGCAGTCCCGTGAGCGCCGGCAGTCGCGCACCTCGGACGTGACGACCGTCGAGGAGGCCGTCGAGGCGGCGGCCGCGGGCGGCTGGGCGCGGATCCCGTGGGCCGTGCTCGGTGCGGAGGGCGAGGCCCGGCTCGCCGAGCAGGCGGTGACCGTACGGTGTCTGGTAGCCGAGGACGGGTCGGTGCCCGAAGCCGACGATGCCCCGGGTAGCATCGCGATCGTCGCGCGCGCCTACTGAGTCCCATCGGACTCCACCGGTGTCACGTCGCGACCCTCGGGCAACGGTTGCCCCGGCGCGTACACATCTCTTACGCGCCGGGGCGTACGCGCGGGTACGCCCCGGCTTGCCACCTGACGCGTGTCTTCTCCGCAGTTCTGCGCACACGCCGTCCTCGAAACCCATGACCAGAAACTGACCGGTACGTGCAAATTATTTGAGATGCCCCGTAATCGGAACACTGGATGGGCCCGGCTCGTTGTCACGACGTGAGCACGACACCGCCTGTTCTCGCCGCCGAACTGGCGCTCGCGTGGGCCGATATTCAACGGCACCACCCCGAGCTGCCGGATCTGGCCGCGCCCGAGTCCCTGATCGGAGAGTCCTCGTCCGCCTGTGGGGCCGAGCTCTCCTTCGAACGGCTGCTGCACGAGGCAGTCCACGGCATCGCCGCCGCCCGCGGCGTCCGCGACACCTCACGCGCAGGCCGTTACCACAACCGTCGATTCCTCGCGATCGCCGAGGAGTTGGGCCTCGACCACGTCGACGAGCCGCACCCGAGCAGCGGCTTCTCGCTGGTCACGCTCAACCCCGAGGCCAGAAGGCGTTACCGTCCCACCATCGAGCGGCTCGCCAGAGCCCTCAAGGCGCACTCCGTCGCGACCACGGCCGACAGTGCCCGCAGCTTCCGGGGGCCGGCTGCCCGGCACGGCTCGTCCGGTGGCGGTGTACGCGTCAAGGCTGTCTGTGATTGCGGCAGGAATGTCCGAGTTGTTCCGTCCGTGCTGGCCCAGGCGCCCATCGTCTGCGGCGGCTGCGGCAAGCCGTTCCGAATCCCCGAGGTGGCCGCGGTCGGCTGACCTGGAGTGGTGTGGCACAATGGCTAGCTGTACTCGACAGTCGCACAGGACCCCTCTCTCCTCCGGCTGACGCGTCCATCGGGCACCCGAGTACCGCAACCCCACGTGGCATCCCGTTGTGCCCAACCACGTCAAGACCAGGAGACACCACTCCCGTGGCAGTCAAGATCAAGCTGAAGCGTCTGGGCAAGATCCGCGCGCCTCACTACCGCATCATCATCGCCGACTCCCGTACCCGCCGTGACGGCCGGGCCATCGAGGAGATCGGTCTGTACCACCCGGTGCAGAACCCGTCGCGCATCGAGGTCGACTCCGAGCGTGTCCAGTACTGGCTGGGTGTCGGCGCGCAGCCGACCGAGCCCGTCATGGCCATCCTCAAGGTCACCGGCGACTGGCAGAAGTTCAAGGGCCTGCCCGCCCCGGCGCCGATGAAGGTCGCCGAGCCGAAGGCCGACAAGCGCGCACTGTTCGAGGCCCTGGCCAAGGACGGCGATGAGCCGAAGGGTGAGGCCATCACCCCGAAGGCGAAGAAGGCTGACAAGAAGGCGGACGAGGCCGAGGCCGAGTCCACCTCCGAGTCGACCGAGTCCTGATCATGCTCGAGGAGGCCCTCGAGCACCTCGTAAAGGGCATCGTCGACAACCCCGACGACGTGCAGGTCGCCTCGCGCACCCTGCGCCGCGGGCGCGTTCTGGAGGTCCGGGTCCACCCCGACGACCTCGGAAAGGTGATCGGCCGCAACGGCCGCACCGCGCGTGCCCTGCGGACGGTCGTAGGCGCCATCGGCGGCCGTGGCATCCGGGTCGACCTCGTCGACGTGGACCAGGTCCGCTGAGCAGAAACGGGGCACCGGGGTACTCCCCGGACCAGGCAGTACCGGCACGGGCCGGGGAGGGCTACGGCTCACCCCGGCCCGTTGTCATAGGCATCTGCGACGATGCCTGCATGACCGTTATCACCGATTGACGAAACACGAGGCGAGGACCGCCACCGCGGCGAGCGGCGGGCGGCCGGCCGCGAAGAGGGGCCACTGTGCAGCTGGTAGTCGCGCGGATCGGCCGCGCCCATGGCATCAAGGGCGAGGTCACCGTCGAGGTGCGTACCGACGAGCCGGAGCTGCGGCTCGCACCCGGCGCCGTACTGGCCACGGACCCGGCCGCCACCGGCCCGCTGACCATCGAGACCGGCCGGGTGCACAGCGGGCGCCTGCTGCTGCGCTTCGAGGGCGTACGGGACCGTACGGGCGCCGAAGCGCTGCGTAACACGCTGCTGATCGCCGAGATCGACCCCGAAGAGGTCCCCGAGGACCCCGAAGAGTTCTACGACCACCAGCTCATCGACCTCGACGTGGTCACCCGCGACGGCGCGGAGGTCGGGCGCATCGCCGAGATCTCCCACCTGCCGTACCAGGACCTGCTGGTCGTCCGCCGCCCGGACGGCAGCGAGATCCTGATTCCGTTCGTCTCCGAGATCGTGCCGGAGATCGACCTGGCGGAGCAGAAGGCCGTCGTCGACCCCCCGCCCGGCCTGCTCGACGACAGCCGGGCCGAGGTCGCCTCGGCCCGTGACGCCGGCGAGGACGTGTGATGCGGCTCGACATCGTCACGATCTTCCCGGAGTACCTGGAACCGCTGGACGTCTCCCTGGTCGGCAAGGCGCGCGCCCGCGGCCAGCTGGATGTCCGCATCCACGACCTGCGGGAATGGACCCACGACAAGCACAACACCGTCGACGACACGCCGTACGGCGGCGGCCCCGGCATGGTCATGAAGCCCGAGCCGTGGGGCGAGGCGCTGGACTCGGTCATCGACTCCCAGGAGGGCGACCCGGTCATCGTCGTCCCCACGCCGAGCGGCAAACCCTTCACCCAGCAGCTCGCCGTCGAGCTCTCGGAGAAGCCCTGGCTGGTCTTCACCCCCGCCCGCTACGAGGGTATCGACCGCCGCGTCATCGAGGAGTACGGCGACCGCGTGGACGTACGCGAGGTCTCCATCGGCGACTACGTCCTGGCCGGCGGCGAGGCCCCCGTCCTGGTCATGGTCGAGGCCATCGCCCGGCTGCTGCCCGGTGTCCTGGGCAACTCCGCCTCCCATCAGGACGACTCCTTCGCCCCCGGCGCGATGGCGGACCTCCTGGAAGGACCCGTCTACACCAAGCCTCCGGAGTGGCGCGGCCGTGGCATCCCCGAGGTGCTGCTCAGCGGCCACCACGGCAAGATCGCCCGGTGGCGCCGGGACGAGGCGTTCCGCCGTACCGACCGCAACCGCCCCGACCTGATCGAGCGCGCCGACCCGGCCGCCTTCGACAGGAAGGACCGCGAAACCCTCTCGATCCTCGGGTGGGCCGAGGGAACGGACGGCCGATTTGGGCGTACGAGCGACGCCGTGGAATAATAGGCCGCTGCTGTGTGCGTCCGGCGCGCGCCCCTGCCACAGGGGGAACGACGCCCGCCCGACGGAACGGCAACCTCATCGAAATTTCCAGTTCCGTTGATGACCTGTGGCATCAACGAAGAAAGCAGTGGGTCATGAACCTTCTCGACTCCGTCGACTCCGCGTCGCTGCGCAGCGACATCCCGGCCTTCCGCCCGGGTGACACCGTCAACGTCCACGTGCGCGTCATCGAGGGCAACCGCTCCCGTGTGCAGCAGTTCAAGGGCGTTGTCATCCGCCGCCAGGGCGCGGGCGTCCGCGAGACCTTCACGGTCCGCAAGGTCAGCTTCTCCGTCGGCGTCGAGCGCACCTTCCCCGTGCACACCCCGATCGTCGAGAAGATCGAGCTGGTGACCCGCGGTGACGTGCGTCGCGCCAAGCTGTACTACCTCCGTGAGCTGCGCGGCAAGGCCGCGAAGATCAAGGAGAAGCGCGACAACTGAACAGACGTCCGGCGTCCTGGACCGGCCGGATAGGCTCAGGGTCCGATGGACACCGACGCACAGCTTTCGGAGCGCGACCGCTCTCCCGCCCCCGAGCAGGGGCCGGAGCAGGGGTCGCGCTCCGCGTGTTTTTCCCCGCGCGCCTCCTCCGGGCAGGAGAACGAGACCGAGCGGCCCGGGCCCGAGGAGCGGGCGGAGCGGTGCGCGCAACCCCCTGAACAGGCGGAGGGGCGCCCGGAACCCCGGGATGAGGACGCGCGGCCCCAGAAGGGGGCATCGCAGCGGCAGACGACCCGGCTCCGGCGGTTCGGATCCTGGCTGGGAGCCGGCCTGGCCGCCCTGTGGCGTCGGCCCGTCCTGCTGTTCGCGGGCTGCATGGCCTTCGTCCTGCTGCTCAGTGCCTTCGTCGTCCAGCCCTTCCTGATCCCCAGCTCCTCCATGGAGAACACCCTGCGGATCGGCGACCGGGTCCTGGTCAACAAGCTGGCGTACCGCTTCGGCGGCGAACCGCGCAGGGGCGACGTGATCGTCTTCGACGGCACCGGCTCCTTCCTGCACAGCGAACCGGCGGAGAACCCGGTGGCGGGGCTGCTCAGGGGAGCAGGCGCGGCGCTGGGCCTGGCGCAGCCCGCGGCCACCGACTACATCAAGCGCGTGATCGGCGTCGGCGGGGACCGGGTGACCTGCTGCGACAAACGGGGGCGGATCAAGGTGAACGGCGAGCCGGTGGACGAGGGCTACCTGTTTCCGGGGGACGCGCCGTCCTCCGACGCGTTCGACATCGTGGTGCCGGAGGGAAAACTGTGGGTCATGGGAGACCACCGCGGCAGATCACGTGACTCACGGGACCACCTCGGCGAACCCGGGGGCGGCACCGTACCGGTCGGCAAGGTGATCGGCCGCGCCGACTGGATCGCCTGGCCGGTGGGCCACTGGACGGCTCTGCACCGCCCACGCGCCTTCGACGGTATACCGGGTGCGGCAGGCAGCCATGGGTAACCGGGGGCGGCCCAGGCACGGGCACCAGGGGGATGTGAGGGCGGGCGAGGGCGAGACCGACGCGGAAGAGGCGTATGGGGGCTCGTACGGGGCCGACTCGTACGGAGCGTACGGGAACGGTCCGTACGAGAGCTCGGGGTACGGGGACGGTCCGTACAAGAGCGCGGGGTACGGGGACGGGCCGCACGGGGAAGGCTCCGGCGCCGACGGTGGCGCGCGCGTCAGGACGCGGACGACCAGACCCGCCACCGGAGGACGCGCCGAGCGCCGACGCCAGGCACGTCGCATCAAACGTCGCAGGCGTCGCTCCTACCTCAAAGAAATACCGATCCTCATCGGCGTGGCCCTGGCCATCGCGCTGGTGCTCAAGACTTTCCTCGTCCAGGCCTTCGTGATCCCCTCCGGCTCCATGGAACAGACCATCCGGATCGGCGACCGCGTGCTGGTCGACAAGCTCACCCCCTGGTTCGGTTCGGAACCCGAGCGCGGCGACGTGGTCGTCTTCAAGGACCCCGGGGGCTGGCTCAAGGGCGAGCAGGTCGAAACCGCCGACGACCCGGTCGTGATCAAGCAGGTCAAGGAGTTCCTGACCTTCATCGGGCTGCTTCCGTCGGCCGACGAACAGGATCTGATCAAACGTGTGGTGGCCGTCGGGGGCGACACCGTCAAGTGCTGCGACAAGAAGGGCCGTGTCACGGTCAATGGCACACCCCTGGATGAGCCATATATACATCCGGACAATCCGCCCTCACAGTTCAAATTCGAGGTCAAGGTTCCGGTTGGCCGGATCTTCGTGATGGGTGACCACCGCTCCAACTCGGCGGACTCGCGGTACCACCTGGACGAGCCGTACCGTGGGACGATCTCGGTGGACAGCGTGGTCGGCCGGGCCGTGGTCATCGCCTGGCCGGTGGGGCACTGGCGCCGCTTGGAGGAGCCGGACACCTACGCGACCGTGCGCGACGCGCCGGGCGCGAGGGCGACGGCGGGGCGGGCTCCGCATAGTGTGTCCTCCGACGGTTTGTCCGAACTCCCGACCCCTGCGGAACTCCCGCTCGTTATGGGAGTGGTGGGCCTGCACCGGCTATCGGGCAGGCAGTGGCGTGGAGTAAGGAGTGGATGTGGGGGACTTGGCGGTCGGCGCGCGGTCCGGAACCGAAGAGCCCGAAGAGCCGGCGGGAAACGGTGAGTCCGCACAGCCCGCCGCCTCCGGAGAGCCGGGACGACCGGCTGAACCGGCGCGGGCGGCGGACCCGGGACAGCCGGCCGGCCCCGGGCGGCAGCCGGGCCCGGGAGCGCCGATGGACAAGGAACAGCCGGTGGACGAGGAGGAGAGCGGCAGCGTGAAGAAGGGCAAGAAGCCGCGTGCCTTCTGGAAAGAGCTGCCGATCCTCATCGGTATCGCGCTGGTCCTCGCACTGATCATCAAGACGTTCCTGGTGCAGGCGTTCTCCATTCCATCCGACTCGATGCAGGACACCCTGCAGCGCGGCGACCGGGTGCTGGTGGACAAGCTCACCCCCTGGTTCGGCTCCGAACCGGAACGTGGCGAGGTCGTCGTCTTCCACGACCCGGGCGGCTGGCTGAACGAGGTGCCCACCCCCGAGCCCAACGCGATCCAGCAGGTCCTCAGCTTCATCGGCCTGATGCCGTCGGCCGAGGAGAAGGACCTGATCAAGCGGGTCATCGCGGTCGGCGGCGACACCGTGGAGTGCCAGGGCACCGGGCCGGTCAAGGTCAACGGCACCGCCCTCAAGGAGGACTCGTACCTCTTCCCCGGCAACACGCCGTGCGGCGACAAGCCGTTCGGGCCGATCAAGGTGCCCAAGGGCAGCATCTGGGTCATGGGTGACCACCGTCAGGACTCCCTCGACTCGCGCTACCACACGAACCTCAAGGGCAACGGCACGGTCGAGGTCAAGCAGGTCGTGGGGCGCGCCTTCACGATCGCCTGGCCGATCAACCGCTGGTCGTGGCTGTCGGTGCCGGACACGTTCGACCAGCCCGCGCTGAACAAGGCGATGGCGGCGACGCCGGCGGCGCTCGGTCTCGCGGGCGCGGTGCCGATCGTGCTGTGGCGGCGCCGCAAGCGGGCCGCGCGGGCGGTGCAACCAGTGGAGCAGTCGTCCGACTGAGCGGGTGATCGCGTCGGGCCGGGTGCGAGCTGCGCGGCCTCCGGTGGGTCGCGCATCGAGGGCCCGATGCGCCCGAGGCGCGGATTCGGTCGGCGCCAGGTGCGGAGGTCGCGTCCGTTGTCCCGGCTCATGGTGCTGACTGGGCAACGTACCCCCGGGTAGGGTGCCGTCCCAGATCTTCGACGCGGGTCGTGCTCGCGGGGCGGGAGCGCTGGGATGAGCAGCAGCAAGGAACGTACGAGCGACGGCCGCGGCCGGACGACGGGCAATGTGCTGTCCGGTCTGGTCGTGGCCGTCGGCTGTGTGCTGTTCCTGGGCGGCTTCGTATGGGGAGCGCTGACCTACCGCCCCTATACGGTGCCGACCGACTCGATGGCCCCGACGATCGGGGTGGGGGACCGGGTGCTGGCCGAGCGGGTGGACGGCGCCCAGGTGCGGCGCGGTGACATCGTGGTCTTCCGGGACTCGGTGTGGGGCGATGTGCCGATGATCAAGCGTGTCGTCGGGGTGGGCGGCGACACGGTCGCCTGCTGCAGCAAGGACGGCCGGCTGACGGTCAACGGCAAGCCCGTCGAAGAACCGTATCTTCAGGCCGAAGGGCCGGCCTCGCCGACCGGCTTCAGCTCGAAGGTGCCGGTGGGCCAGCTCTTCCTCCTCGGCGACCACCGCAACGACTCCTTGGACTCCCGTACGCACCTCAAGGACGCCGACCACGGTTCTGTGTCGCGCACCGCCGTGGACGCTCGGGTGGACGCCAGGGCGTGGCCGATCGGCAGTATGAGCGTGCTGGAGCGTCCGGAGAGCTTCGCGGCGATGCCCGGCGGCACGTCGCAGCCCGGGCCGGTACGCGTCATCGTGATCGCGGTCGTCGCGGGAGCGGTGATGATCCTGGGCGGTGCGGCGTACGGGCCGGTGGCGCGACGTAGGAGGCATAGGAGTGGTTGAAGGATCAGGTGGGGGCGCGAGGCGGTGTACGGCCCGCTGTACGAGGCGGGGGCGGGGCTGACGTGACGGGTGAGGTGTACGATGCGGCCGATGGCCTGCCGGCAGAGGTTCGGCAGGTCTCCCGAGTGGTGCTGCTGGACCCGGACGACAGGGTCCTTTTGCTGCACGGCTACGAACCCGGCGATCCGTCCCGTACGTGGTGGTTCACACCGGGCGGCGGCCTGGAGGGGACGGAGACCCGCGAGGAGGCCGCCCACAGGGAGCTGGCCGAGGAGACGGGCATCACCGGCGTACAGCTGGGACCGCTGCTGTGGAAACGGCGATGCTCCTTCCCCTTCGACGGACGGCGCTGGGACCAGGACGAGTGGTACTACCTGGCCCGTACGGACCGGACTGCAACCGAGATGTCGGGGCAGACAGATCTTGAGCGGCGCAGCGTGTCGGGACTGAGGTGGTGGACTGCGAAAGATCTTTCCGTATCGCATGAGACGGTGTATCCGAAGAGATTCGCCGAGCTGCTGCGCAGGCTGCTCGACGAAGGGCCCCCTGACGCGCCGGTGCTGCTGGCTACCGAGAGCGTCTGACGCACAATAGGGGGACGCACGGCTGAAGGGGATCTGCCATGAGCGCCGAGGACCTCGAAAAGTACGAGACCGAGATGGAGCTGAAGCTCTACCGGGAGTACCGCGATGTCGTCGGGCTGTTCAAATATGTGATCGAGACCGAGCGTCGCTTCTACCTCACGAATGACTACGAGATGCAGGTGCACTCCGTGCAGGGCGAGGTGTTCTTCGAGGTCTCGATGGCGGACGCGTGGGTCTGGGACATGTACCGGCCGGCGCGCTTCGTGAAACAGGTGCGAGTGTTGACGTTCAAGGACGTGAACATCGAGGAGCTGAACAAGAGCGATCTGGATCTTCCGGGGAGCTGAGCCGGGGCGGGCTGCGGGGCATGTGGGCCCGTCTGGGCGGGCGCGAGGTGTCCAGGTTTGCGTAGTTGCGCCTGAGTCTGGGCCTGGGGCCATGCCGCCGTTGCGTCTGCGTCTGCTTCACCGAGGCGAGTGACGAAGTTTTCCACAACCGCTCGGTTATCCACCAAGATCCAATAGTTCGTGGCTGAAGCGTCACAGTCGGTGCCGGAGGTGGTGCCGAGTGAACGCGAGGAACGAGGAAAATCCTCACCAGCATCCGCACGAGGGCAGCCCTGGGGCAGTGGTAGAGGGAAGCGGCCCAGGAGGTCCGGGAGGCCGGGGAGACCCGGAAAGCACGTTACGGGTCCGGGGCGGCCGGGCGATCACGAGCTGCGGGGGCGGCCCGCCCACCCCCCAAGGCGGCCGCCGGGACTCCCGCCGCCGCCCTCGGCATCCCGCTGCGCAGCCCGTCGCTTCCGGTACTCCGCACATCACGAGTGCGCGACGAGCGCTCGGGCGATATGGGGAAGACCTGGCCGCACGACACCTGGCCGCTGTCGGCATGCGCATCCTGGACCGCAACTGGCGATGCCAGGACGGCGAGGTCGACATCGTGGCCGCCGACGGCGATGCCTTGGTGCTCTGCGAGGTCAAGGCCCGCCGTGCGGGCGCGTACGGGGCGTACGAACACCCGATGGCAGCCGTACGGCCCGAGAAAGCCGCCCGTTTGCGCCGTCTGGCGGAACGCTGGCTGGAACAGCACGGCGGCCCGCCACCTGGCGGGGTTCGTATCGACGTGGTCGGAGTACTGCTGCCCTTCCGCGGCGCACCGCTCCTGGAGCACGTGCGGGGGGTGACCTGATGGGATTCGCCCGTACGTGCTCGGTCGCGCTCGTCGGGGTCGAGGGTGTGGTCGTCGAGGTCCAGGCCGACCTGGAGCCGGGAGTGGCAGCCTTCGCGCTGGTCGGGCTGCCCGACAAAAGCCTGATCGAATCGCGGGACCGGGTGCGGGCCGCCGTCGTGAACTCCGGCGCCGAATGGCCGCAGAAGAAGCTCACCGTCGGCCTCAGCCCGGCTTCTGTGCCCAAGGGCGGCAGCGGATTCGACCTGGCCGTGGCCTGTGCGGTGCTCGGCGCCGCGGAACGTATCGATCCACGCGAGCTGTCCGACCTCGTCATGATCGGCGAACTGGGACTGGACGGCCGGGTCCGGCCGGTGCGCGGAGTCCTCCCCGCCGTCCTGGCCGCGGCCGACGCGGGCTATCGCCAGGTCGTCGTACCGGAGAAGACCGTGGCCGAGGCATCACTCGTCCCCGGGGTCTCCGTCCTCGGCGTACGCAGCCTCAGACAGCTGATCGCGGTACTCACCGACGAGCCGGTGCCGGAAGAGGAGGACGAGAACCCGACTGCGGAGGGACGCCCGGATTCGCTGTTGGCGGGGCTTGCGGTGCCCGGCAGCGGGCTCGGCGCGGAGCGTCTACACGGTGGTGATCGCCTGCCTGACCTGTCGGACGTCGCCGGACAACACAGCGCACGCAGAGCCTTGGAAGTAGCGGCAGCCGGACGGCACCACATCTTCTTCCTGGGCCCACCCGGAGCCGGCAAAACTCTCCTGGCCGAACGCCTGCCCGGGTTGCTGCCCCGGCTCTCACCGAAGGAGTCCCTGGAGGTGACGGCAGTGCATTCGGTGGCCGGCGCCCTGCCCCCAGGACAGCCACTGGTGGACCGCCCGCCGTACTGCGCGCCCCACCACAGCGCGACGATGGCCTCGCTCGTGGGCGGTGGCAGCGGCCTGCCCCGACCGGGAGCCGTCTCGCTGGCGCACCACGGCATCTTGTTCATAGACGAAGCGTGTAAAACAAGTGGGATGCGAAGTGACATGCGTCGGGCCCGGAACCTCTTACCGAGGAGTCCGGGCCCGCCGTTGGTTCGGAGGCTTGGGCGCCGTAGAGGCGTCCCAGTGCGTCAACCGCTCTTCAGGTCCCAGCGGCGGCCGTCGGGGATGTGCCATGCGTAGTGCTGGCCGTTCGGCTCGCGGGCGTAGCTGAACTGATCTTGCGCCGGGCGGTTGTGGTCGGTCCACCACTGCCATGCGGCCTCGACGGTTGCCCACAGGTTGTGTGTGCCGCCGTAGGTGACGGTGTGGGGGTGGTCTCCGGTGATCGGGGCGCGGGCCCATGTGCCGTCACGCTGTTGGAGCTGGAGCGACAGGGTGCCGTCGTCGGCGGAGTGGTAAACGAGGGTGCTGTACGGCAGGTGGAAGGCCAGGAGCAGGCGGAAGGGGTAGTTGTTCCGGACGTCTGCTGCGGTGACCGTGGCGGGCCGTGTGGCGGCTTCTGCGGCGTACGAAGCGCGGGGTTTGCGGAGGTAGGTGTGGGCGTCGGCGCGGGCCGCCATGAATCGGCCGGTCGTCTTGGTGAAGCCGCCGCCGGCGTAATCGCCGTCGACGGTGACGCGGACGAGTCCGCCCTCGATGCCGAGATCAAGGTCGGTCAGGATGGCGCCACCGCTGCGCGTCTGCTGTACCCATGCGGTGGGGATGGTCTGCACAGAGCAGGTGGCGAGGATACGGTCGAACGTGGTCGTTCCGGGGTGGCCGAGACGGGCGTCGGCGGCGGTGAGTTCGGGGGTGTAGCCAAGGCTGGCCAAGCGGTTGCGGGCGGCGTTGACGAGGTCGGGGGTGATGTCGCTGGAGTGGACGCGGTGGGAGCCGAGGCGGGCGCACAGTAGGGCTGTGAGGTAGCCGGTTCCGGTGCCGATGTCCCAGACATGGTGACCGTCGTGCACGTCGAGTTCTTCGAGCATTGCGGCCGTGATGTGCGGTGCGGTGCTGGACGAGGTGGGGAGACCGGTCCACGTGTGGGTGTCGATCTGGTCGGCGGTGGCGGGGTCGAGGGCGGTGACGAGGGTTCGGTCGCTGTAGACGGCGGTGAGCCAGGCGTCCCGGTCGGAGTCGTCACGCAGGCGCCAAGCGGTGATGCCTGCCTCGGTGGCCTGCTGCTCGTACCAGCGCGGCACGAAGACGTGTCGGGGCACGGTGGCGAAAATCTGCGCCCAGGACTCAGAGCGGAGTGCGCCGGCCTTTTCGAGGTCGATGACGAGGGCGGCCAACCGGCGCCGGACGTCGTCGGGGAGATGGGCGTTCATGGCGCTACTCCTTGCAGTTCGTCGGTGATGGCTTCGGCGATGGGGAGTCCGGTGTGGTGCTGAATCCAGTCCCATTGGCCGCATGGGTTGGCTTCGAGGAACGTCCACTCGCCAGAGGGGGAGACAACGAAGTCGCAGGCGGCGTATTGGAGGCCGAGGCGGCTGGTGAGGTGGCGTACGGCGTGTGCGACGTGGTCGGGGGTGTGGGTGGGCTTGTAGGCGAGCGACGGGTAGTCGCTGCGCCAGTCCTCGTGTGCTTGGGGGCTGCCGGCGTGGATCTCGGCGGCGAACAGGCGGGGGCCCACGGCGGTGAGGCGGACCTCGTGGGTCTTGTCCACCCATGCTTGGAAGAGGTGGGCGGTGGTGTCGATGCCGGAGAGGTCGGCGAGGTCGTCGGGGGTGAGGCGGCGGGTGTAGACCGTTTTGAGCTGGTCGCCCTCGATGAAGACGGGGGTGGCGATCGGCTTGCAGATGATCGGGCCGCTGATGTCGTCGGCGAAGGACCGTACGGCGACCGGGTCGTTGGTGATCAGGGTCCGTGGCACGGTCAGGCCGCAGGCGCGGGCCGTGGCGAGTTGGAGGGGCTTGTACTCGGCGCGGGACATGGCGGCGGGGTGGCTGACCCAACGGCAGTCAAGCGCGGTGAGGATGCCGCCGAGGCCGGCGCGGGCCTGGGCGGCGGCGAAGCGGCGTTCTGGGGCGGACATGGCGGCTGGGAACTGAAAGGCGCCGGGGGCGCGGAAGTAGGCGGCGGTGATCGCGCTCAGGTCCGCGGCGCGGTGCGCGTTGGACAGGGTTCCGGTCCAGCCGTTGGGGCCGAGGTGGCTGTCGAGTGTGAGCTGTTGGGGGAAGTCGGCGGAGTCGAGGCGGAACACGTCGGCGTCGCGGTCGGTGAGCATCCGCACGATGCGGTCGGTGGGCCAGTCATCGCGGGCCGCGATGACGAGGACGGTCATCAGTCCTTGGTTCCCTCGTCGAGTGGGGGAGGGTCGTTGACGTCCCCGTCGGGAATGGTGGGGTCGTGCGTCTGGCCGAAGGTGATGACGGGATCGCCGAGCGGTGTTACGGACACCTGCAATGCGAGGTCGTAGACGGCGGCCGGCCGTACGGTCGCGCGGGAGGCGTCCGGGACGCTGGCGAATCGGAGAATCCACGGGCGGCTATTCGGACCGGTCGGCGTTTCGCTGCTGTGTGGAATTCGGCCGTCTTCGGAGGTGAGCGGGAACGCTTCCCGGGGGTGCGCAACTGCCGTCACAACGTCATTCCTTCCCCATTGTGGGTGTGGATTTGCTGCGTTGTTGACGTGGCCCCCTCTCCGCCGCAACCTGTTAGGAGAAAAGGCGGAAAGGGGGTTCACGGGGTTCCCTCATGCCTTTCGGCGCGAGAGGTGCGCACCGGTCCATACATTTTGCGGATGCGGTCTCGGAACGGCGGCGCACGGTGAACATAGCGCCAGCGCCCACCGCTGACAACACTGCTCCGGGGCAGAATTGTTCGCCCGCATATGACAAACGCTCCCCGCCATCAGGCGAGGAGCTTCCTACCTGCTGGTTCGTGAGGTTTAGGGGGTCAGGTGATCCAGTCCGCCCGCCTTGACGTGACGAAGGAGAGTGCCAAGGTTGTCCCGACTCAGAGTCGCAATGGTGTTCGGTTCATCGCTCTCTCGTAGGAAGATCGCCCCGGCGCCATCGGCGATCTCTACGCACTGCTCACCTCCGCCGCCAGAGAAAGAAGACTTCTGCCACGTCAATTTCGAGTCCATTCTCGGTTTTCTCACAGTTCTCTTGCGATGTGATGGATGAAGCTGCGCGAATCGTCCGAGCTTAGTGACGCGCGCTCGGCCCAATCGAGCAACAGGCGGTGTCGTTCAAGATCGGCTACAGCGTCCAGGAACCGGCCACCGAAAGGCGTGTCGAGGTGAACGGTGTCCAATTGCGGAACAGGGCCAGAGGCATACAGCACGGTTTGAGTTACCTCAACGAAATCGTCGCTGCTGAAAGGAATCACGCGCAGGGTGATCTCTGGCCGGTGTGACACCTCAAGCAACTGTTCCAACTGCTCCTTGGCTACCTTGCGCCCACCGATGCGCATACGCAGTGCGGCCTCGTGCACGATGGTCTGTAGCGGCGTCGGGACCTCCCGAGCGAAGATTGATTGCCGACGCATCCGGTGCTCGGTGCGGGCGTCAACCTCTCCAGCCGGCAGCTTGGGAAGTACGCCAGCGAACAGGGCGCGTGCGTAGGACTCGGTCTGTAGGACCCCAGGGATCGTCACCGGCTGCAAACACCGGAGGTGTGTGGCGTGGTGCTCCAGCTCGGCGATGTCGAGGAAACCGGGCGCTAGGATGCCGCGATACTCGTCCCACCAGTGCTGTCCACGATGCTCGCGCGCTATGGCGCACAGCGCCTCGACGAGGGCAGTGTCGGTGCAGGCGTAGAGCACGGCCAGCCGCCTGATGCGATCCTCGCTGACTCCGATCCTGCCCGCTTCGATGTGACTGATCTTCGCGTTGTCTGTCGAGATGAGGCCAGCGGCTTCTCGGGCCGTCTTGCCTGCAAGGTCACGCATCTTGCGTAGCTCGGCGCCAAGGCGCGTTTGACGGGCGGTTGGGTTGTCCCTCGGCGGCATGGCACCTCTCTCAGTTCGCCCCACAGTGTCCCGCGTCATCGTGCACCTGGTCCACGGGGTACACCAACTGGAGCGACAATATTGCCCCGGGGCACTTTTGGTCCTATGGTCCGTGGCAGCACCGCGCAGCATGTCGGATTGCCGAAGTGCAGCCGCTCGCGCGCGCCTTCGGGCGTGCCCCCGGGGAGTGGTCAAGGACACGGCAACGACGAGCGGCGCGTGTCAGACCGCGTTGGGAGACGTAGCAATGACTCTCGCATCCCCCGCATTACCCCCTGCACCCCCGCCCCACCAATCGTTCCGGTTCGATCTGCCCTGCGGAGACACCGCGCCGCGTATCGCCCGGACCGTCATCGGTGACCTGCTTACCCTGCTCGGCGTCGACGGACTCGCAGAAGACGCACGCGTCTTGGTCGGCGAGCTGGTCGCAAACGTTCACCTGCACACGTCGACGGCCGTTGTGCGCATCGACGTAACCGTACGCACCACATCTGTACGCGTGGTCGTGTGGGACGACGCCCCCCAAAGGCGACTTCTCAACATGCGGCCCCAGCCCGTGGACGAGTCCGGGCGCGGCTTGCTGCTCGTCGATGCCCTCGCGTCGAGCTGGGGCGTCTGCTGGCCCCACGACAAGCAATGCCGGAGCAAGCGCGTGTGGGTCGCACTCGACAGAGACAGAAAGGCTTCTGCATGAACAGCCTCGCCGAATCACCCGCCTCGCCGCCCGTGTCCGTGAGCTACGTGGAAGGCGCACCGCGGCCGGTGTGGCTCCACCTCAACGGGCCCGTGCGCGCCGAGTTAAGCGTCGAGCAGGCGGTCGGCCTCATGCACAGCCTTGCAGCCATGCTGAGCGTGGCCATCTTCGGCCCGTCGGTACACCTGGAGATACGGGAGATACGGCCGTGAACGGCGCACACCTGGTGTGGGGCCTGTTCATCATCGGCGTGTGCGTCGCCGCGGCCGTCCTGCTCATCCACTGGGCGACGTGGCCAACCACGCTGCGCGGCGTCACACCCCCGCCGCCGGATCGCCGCGGCTACCTCTACACCTGCCATTGCAGCGCGTACGACGGACCCGTGCGTGTGCACATCGACGTCGATGACGAACCGCGCGGCAGTCGGCCCCGGCCGCCCAAGAACCCCCGCTCCCGCCCGAGCGACTTCCCGACGCGGCGGGCGGACAGCGGAGGAGAGGGGAGCGAGTGTGCCCCCTTCGCCGGTAGTCGTACAGGCGTACCCGCGAGGTGAAACCCCCTCTGACGGGCTCGCCGACTACCGTTGGCGGGCCCGTCGAACACCTACAACGACAAAGGCGCCCCCGCTCCGGCACGTGGCCGGAGCGGGGGCGCTGTGGGTTCAGTGGGCGGCGGTGGCCTGCCACAGGGTGAGCAGCAGGCCGGCGACGGCGACCAGTGCCGCAATGCTGGGCAGGGGCCACCGGCCGCGCTCGACAGACGCGACGCGCTGTTCAAGTTCGGCTATCCGCTGGTCGGTCTGGTCGGATCGCTGTACGAGCAGGGCGAGGGCGCCGGGGGGGGGGGGGGAAACCCCCCCCCCCCCCCCCCCCCACCCCCCCCCCTCCCCCCCCCCCCCCCCCCCCCCCCCACCCCTCCCCCCCCCCCCCCCCCCCCCGGAGG
>NZ_JBVIQN010000027.1:0-129504 GCF_055577005.1 Streptomyces sp. NPDC033221
CCCGCCACCATCGGGATACCTCATCCCTCCGGCATACCGAGTGCGCCACCAGCCGTCACCCGGACGGAGAACCCCCACCATTAAAGATCTCTAGTATGCCTGCTTAGCCAGACCTCGCGGCCTTGCCCTCAGCACCGGTCTTATGAGGGATCCTGCGGTGCCGCGACGGCAGTGGTGCGGGCGACGATTTCACGGAAGGTAGGGATTCCGAGGTTGACGGCCTCCTGCTTCCGAGCGATCTGCGCATCGAGTTGGGCGAGTTTCTCCTCGGCATGCGTGAGACTGCTCTGCAGTCCCTCGATCTCGCCGAGCCAGCCTTCGCGTTCGGCTTCCTGGATCCGGGCTTGCAGATTGTCGCGAATCTCGACCAGCCGCGGCCGTTCTGTCGCGTGAACGATCAGAACAGGACAGCGGACACAAGCGTGTTCATGAGCGCAATCGGTGCCGTAGGCGCGGCCGCAGTCACCCAAGGCCAACTTGCGTCGCTCGAAGTGCCCGAGGAATTCGTCCCATTCCTCCGGTGTGACGGTGCGGTATTCCTCGGCCGGCCGCAGGGCCCGACGACGGGCGATGAACGCCCGGTGGGCCTCGATGGCGTCCGCAGGGTAGATCGCGGCGTATCCCATCGTGGTCCCAATGTGTTCATGGCCAGCAATCACCTGCGCGATGTGCGGAGGCAGGCCGTTGAGGATGGCGTCCGTGATAAAGATTCTGCGAAAGTCATGGGGCTGGAACGTCAACGGGTTGCCGCGACTATCGAGAAGCCCTGTCGCTGCCAGCGTCTGATGGATTGCTTCACGGAAGAAGCGCGGCGACAACCGATGGTGTTCTCCTTCCTGGCGCTCCTGGAACAGCAGGGGCATCGGCGAGTTCCAGGTTCGCTCGTGCCAGTCGTAGCTCGGAATGACAGGCACCTTCCCGTTTGCGTCGCGGACTCGGGAGACGACTGTGCTCAGCACGTCGGCCAGCTCGGGTGTGACCAGGAGGAGGCGTTCCTGATCAGTCTTCGACGGCGCGATCTGCAAAAGCGGGACGACCTGTCCCGTGGTGGGGAGGGTGTAGCTGATGATGCTGTGATGCCCCAGTTCTAGGAGTTCTTCGATACGGATGCCTGTGTGCCGCAATGTCTCGATGCCCGCCCATGCCCAGAACGCGAGCCGTTCCTCCGCACCAAAGTCCCGCGCGGTGCCCTGGCTGTCCCAGGCCCGGGTCGGACGGCCGCTGACGCGGACGGTTGTGCGCGGGACGGTGAACGTTTCACCCAAGACCGTGAAAATCGTCCCGAGAGGTGCAGCGTTGAGCGCGTCGAGGCGGGCCACAGCCTCCTTGAGGCGGCGCTCGGCAACCTTGACGAGCATCGGCACAGCTGGCAGCCGTTCGCGGGTGCGCTGGTCCATGCGGGATTTCCGCTGGCGTTCTACCTTCTTGACCGGAACCTCATCCGCACGGATCGGAGAAGGCGCGACCCAGGCAGCCCACTTCTCGGGTTCATCAAGTGCCCACTGGGCCACGTCTAGGTAGAAGGCCCGCACCTGCATTTTGACAGCCCCGGCGCTCTTTCGCGGCTCGATCTTTTCCACCACGGAGCCATCCGCTTGTCGCTTTCTCACGACTTTGGTAGCCAGGCGGGCCTTCCAAGCCGAAGCGACTTCGGGCGACAACCGCAGAGAGTCGATTCCTGGGTGATGGCGTTCTAGATCCGCCCAGAAGCGTAGGGCCAGGGTGGTCGACAGTGCCTTTGTCGTGCCGTAGTCGACGGCCGGAGACCGCTCTAGCAGATAGGCCACGATGGCATCACGAACTGACTGGCACTTCAGCTGATAGCGATCCACGAGTTGCGCCGGGTGGACCTGACCACTCCGATGTTTGATGCGCCGCAGGGTAGGGGGAGCGTCCGCGGGGAAATTCCCCAAGTCACGGAGCCATACGTAGGTTGTTAGGACCCGTCTGGTTTCTCTGCTGTCGGAAGTTTGGAGCCACAACAACAGGTCACCGACGGTAATGTCCCGGACGCCGCCGCCTTGCGAGACGATCATCTCAGCGATCAGCTTCAAAGCGGCCGATCCGTTCTTACTTGACACCATGTCAGCTGGCACCGACGCCCGCAGCTGGGCGAAGCCCTCGGGATCGCGGGAAACCTCGATTGCCGGCCGGAGATGCCTCGACAACACTCCGTTGATGAACTCCGGGTTTGGGCGGATCACATCTGCGCAGAGCAAGGCAAGGAGACCCGTTCTGGATATCGTTCGCCCGGGTCGGTGTCCGGCTGATCTGGCCCATACCGCGAAATCGTCCTGCCAGCCTGCGGATAGAGCCTGTTGGGACGGGCAAGGACTCGCCTGCCAGCGTTGCTGCCAGGTCGCGCCGGGAAACGTTTCCAACCAACTCAGCATCAGACGCGCCCCATGCATCCGGGAACGCTGTGCCTGGTCGGTAGGAGCTCGCAGCGGGGGCCGCCCAAGCCGGTGGAGAATTTCCTCGCGTGAGGCATCCGTCCCGGGCCACGTAATGAGGGGCGACCTCGGAGGGAACCGGCCGATCAAGGCGATCGCCTCAGCGCCCGTCAGGTCTGTGCTCGGCGGAACGAAGTGGGTGTGTGCAACGGCCTGCGTCGCAGTAGTGGTCACGGCATGTCCCGGCCGAACAGAACAGACAAGGAGTTGGAGTTGTAGGCGGGCTCGACCGGCTCGGGTGGATGGTTGCGCCGCTGTTCCTGACGGGCGTGATGAGCAAGACCGGCGATGATGACGTCGTCCCTGGTCGGGCGGTTGTAGATGTCAAGCGTCGACAGGCTCTTGTGGCCGAGGATGTGCTGAACGTAGACCGGCGGCATGTTCGGGTCGTCGAGCATCAAGAACGTCGCCGTGTGCCGCAGGTCGTGAAGGGTCCAGTTGGCGCCCAGGATCTCGTTAGCGCGGTTGAACATCATGCGGGCCGCGTCGTACTCCAACGGCCTCCAGGGGCGGCGTAGCGTCCACCACAGCGGCTGCTGTCGGCCGCGGGGCACGCCCTTCTTCCATGCCTCCTCCTGGTAGAGCCGCAGCCAGACGAACGCGTCGGGGGTGGCCGGCAGCTCTTGGTAGTCACGAGTCCCCTTGCGGATCACGCCGATGGTCTGCTGGCCGACGATTGCACCGCTCTGCTTGGAGGTGAGCAGTTCCTCCGCGCGAGCGCCGGTGGCGACCCAGAAGGCCAGCAGGGCCCGGTCGCGGTGCGAGCGGAGGCTGGCAAAGACCTCGGTGTGCTTCTCATCGGGGATGCGTCGCGGGATCCGCTTGGGGATCTTGGGCCGGTAGAGACCGGTGCGCTGCCTCTGGTGTGACTGCTCAGGATTGTGGTGGGCGTGAGCGCGTGCAGAGCGCCGACTGCGGTCGAGAGGGAAGGGGTTGACCAGCAACGATCCGGTGTTGTGGTCCAGGTGGAAGTCGTAGAACGACCGCAGCACCGTCTCGCAGTGGGCCCTTGTGTTGGGAGCGTATTTCGTGCCGACACTGGGCTTCCCGGTCACCGGATTCGGTGTTCCAGGTGCCGGCTTGCCCGTCCGGGCCGGTCGGGGTACCTCGGCGGGCTCCTTGCCGCGATGGCGCCAATGGACGCGTACCGGTTTGTCCGCCAGCTTCATCCACAGCATGAAGTCCCGGGCATCCTCACGAGTCGCACGGTCCCACTCAATCCCGAGCACCCACAGGTAGCGCCACCAGCGCAGTAGGTCCATGCCGTACGAGCGCGGCGTCAACGGTGAACAGTCCCTCGCCAGCAAGTCCTTCAGGTACACCGCAGCAGGCTCGACCGGCCTACCGGACGGATCCAACAGCTGGTAGGGCTCCCATGGATCTCCAGTCGCGAGTAGCTCGCCCATCTCAGGCAGCACAAAGCTCTTCAAGTCCCTTCCGGGACGCTGTTCACCGGGCATGCCGGGAAGCTAGCAGAAACCCCAACTGACCTGCGAGAACGTATGAGTTAGTTCGGTCAATAGGTCGTAGCTGCCGGAGCGGCCGGTGATGCGGTCGTGTTCGTCGGCGCGGTCGCTGTAGTAGCTCGTCCCCAGCGTCACGCCCTTCCGCTCGAAGAGCGGCCACCACTGGTCGCGCACGCGGTAGAGATTGCTGTAGATCTCCACTTCACGCCCAAGGGACAGGGCCAGTTCGGCGAACTCTTCCCAGTGGGGGTGAACGGTCGGTTCGCCCCCGATGATCTGCACTGTGGGGATGCCAAGCGCGGCGGCGTCGATGATGACCGAGCGCCAGTCGGCCGCCGTCATCACGCCGTGGTCCGCCGTGGGGCTCGATTCGCTCAGGCAGTGCGTACAGGTGAGCTGGCACTTTCCAGTGATCTCCAGCTCCAACATGTCCAGCCCTTTCCTGGGGCTGGTGACGGGGCTTTCTGCAATGGCGGTCATGGCTCTTCCCTTCACCGGGAACTGTGAGTGCGCCCCGACGGCCGGCACCTTTGCCCACGGGCCGCCGGAAGGCGTCCGGGCCCGCCCCCTTGCCGGGTTCGCCGCCTGCGGTGGGGCCCAGCGCGGCCGGGGCAAGGGGGCGGGTGTCTGTGGCTAGCTGGTGGTGGGCTTGCCGGTGAGGCGTTCGCGCATCCGTTCCACCAGGTCGGCTCGCTTGGCTTTCTGGTCTTCGGTTGCGCGACGGTCCTTGGTCACGATGGCGCAGCGGGGGTCGCGCTTGGGCGCGTGGCACGGGCACGGCTTAGGCATAGTCGTCTTCCGGGTGCGGGTCGGGGGAGTGAAGGCACTTTTCGCAGGTCACGGCACGTCGCCAGGCGGTGGTCTTGTCGGTATCCGTCTCGACACCGCAGAGGGGGAGGTACTTGTCGTCTCCGACCATGAGGGACTTGTGGACGGGGAAAACGTCGTCTCCGACTGTGACGCCGAACTCGCCCTGTACGGGGGTCACAGCGGGGCCTTGCCCTTCTTGGGCGCGGGAGCCGGGCGGTCGTGGTCGGGGTGTCGGCCGATGAGGACTCGGCAGTCCGCGGCCTTGGATCGGTCGCCTGATGCAACGGCGGCGTCGAGGTCGCGGGTCAGCTTCTGGCAGCGGGGGCATTGCATGGTGGTTCCCAGGGTTCGGGTCGGCGTGGTCATCGTTGGGCACCCCTCTTGTGGGGGTGGCCTGCTATGACGCCGTTGCAGCTCCGAACGGTGAGCATCCGGCCCTCTCGACGGGCGGGTTCCCGGTCGGCGTGCGCGGACTCGCACACGGAGCACCCTGGGACGGCTACGGGCTCCAGGCCCGATCTGGGCATGGCCAGGTCACGAGTGCTCACGGAACACCCGGGCCAGTCCGGCGATCACTTCCCCCAGGAGTCCCCGGTCCGGGGTGCGGTACGGGCCGTACCCGGGCCGGGCGGGGCGGTTCTCCGCCGGGCGGTGCCATGCCTCCTGGTCCGGGTGGATGTGTCGAGTCTCCCAGGACCAAACGCGCTTGTCCTGGGGCGTCAACTTCTGTCCTTGACCGTTCCTTCTGGCACGGGCGCCCATGCGATCATCTCCCTATCTTTGCCGGACGGTTGAGCTGCGTTCCCCCCTAGGTGCGCACCTGGACCGTTTCCGCGCGCTCACGCTGTGCGGTTGGCTCGCCACAAGGATGGGCCAGAACTCGCTAGTCTGAGGAGTCTTTAGGCGCCCGACCTGCGGGTTGGTCAAGCTGGTAAATGCGCACGCCGCTGACCAGGGACAATCGGGCCGCTGACCAGTTGACCAGACCTTGTGGTCAGGGGGAATCGTGATCGAAGAAGGCACTGCACCAAGGGGCGCGGAGGGCGCGCGAGACCCGCGCCAGGAGTTCGCCAATGAGTGTCGGAGTGCGCGGGAGCTGTACCCCGGCGGGCCGCTGAATCAGACGGAGTTGGCGCGGAAGGCACGCACGTCCAAGAGCACGATTTCTCGGGTGGAGAACTGCGTGGGGGCCGTCCCGCCAGAGCTACCGGCACGCCTGGATGAGGTGTTCGAGACGGACGGGAAGTTCAAACGGCTATACGAGGACATCACGGCTCAGGGCTTCCCGAAGCAGTACCGGCCGCGGATCGAGCTGGAGCCGCGTGCGGTGGCGATAGCCGAGTGGTCCCCCACTGTGGTGCCGGGGCTACTCCAGACGGCGCCCTACGCATGGTCGCTGTTCCGCGAAGGTGACCCACGCGCCAGCGACCAGGAACTGTCCTCCAAGGTGAGTAAGCGACTCGCACGACAGGAGGTGTTGAGCGGAATCTCTCCTCCGGATTTCTCCGTGGTGGTCTGCGAGTCGGTCATCCGTCGGAAGGTGGGAGACGATGAAGTCATGCGGGGGCAGTTGGCCGCGCTGTTGCAGCACTGTGCCAGGCCAACGACGGTGCTCCAGGTGCTCCCCTTGTCGGCTGGTACGCATGGGCTCATGGACGGCCCGTTGTCGATCCTGACCACACTGGAGGGCACCACCGTGGTCTACACGGAAGGCATCCAGTCGGGCGCGACCATCGACGAACCAGCGAAAATCCGCCAGCTTTCGCGGTCATACGATGTCCTCGCGACTTCCGCCCTATCGCGCGAGGCGTCCGCTCAGATGATCCGAAAGCTAATGGAGGAACTGTGACCCCACTCCTGAACCACTCCTGGGTCAAGTCCAGCTACAGCAACCAGGACGGTGGGAACTGCCTGGAGTGGTCCCCCCGCACGGCCGCGACTACCGGCGTCGTCCCGGTGCGCGACAGTAAGGCGCCGGAGGGCCCCGTCCTGGCCTTCCCCGCTACGACGTTCGCAACGTTCATCACCAGTGTGAAGGCGGGCGAGTTCTCCGCCTGATCACGGAGCGCTCCCGCCGGCCTCGCGCTGAGTGAGTAGCAGTACGGCCCCCTTCACCGTGTGATGAAGGGGGCCGTACTCATGCCGGAGGAATCCGCAGTGTTGGTCAGAGCGTCAGCAGACGTTCCAGGGCCCAGGGGCCGCCGCTCTGGCCGACGGCGTGGCACTCGCGGGAGGAGTAGCGGAACGGGTGGTCAGGGTCGCCGACGATGCGCCAGGGGCGCCGGTCGCCGCGATGCTGGGGTGCGTACTCCACGTCCTGGCCGTTGCAGGGGGCGACGCTGCACACGATGCGCGCGCCCTCCCGTTCGGCCTGGCGGAGTTCTGCGGTGAAGTTGCGTTCCATGGGGTGCTCCTGAGTGGAGGCCGGGCCCCTGTCCGCTTCAGTGACAGGGACCCGGTGGAGAGGGAGGTGGTCAGTTCGGCAGGTGGGTACCGGCGGGCCCGCCGCACTGCGGGTCTTCACAGATGCCGGTGTAGTAGAGGCCGTCACAGTCGATGCTCAGGACTTGGGGGCGGGCGCCGCACCCCTCGCACGCGGGGTGATCGACGTAGGCCACCTTCCGCTCCACGGTCACCATGTCCGCGAGGAGTTCGGCGCCGGGCATGCGCTTGGCTCGGATGATCTGTGCGGCTTTCTGAGCGGAGACGTTGCGGGGATACCCGCCGTCCCACGTAACCAGGTAGGTCACGACCTTCTCCGTGGCGGTCTTGCCGGGGAACCAGGTCTGGCCCTTGCCGTCGGGGTGCTGCATTGCGGTGCTCCTTGATTCGTGGTGGGTGTTGCCGGGGCCGGGGGCCCTGTCCGCTTCAGTGACAGGGGCCCCGGCGTGGGCGGGTGTCAGGCGACGCGGACCCATCGGAAGATGTGGGCCTTCTTGGGGTTTTGGTCGCAGGTGTCACCGTGGGCGGTGCAGGTCAGCTTGCGGGCTTCCATGGGTGGTTCCTTCGTTCGTCCGGCGGGGCGGTCCCCCGTTCGGAGTGACACCACTATATGAACATGAACCCGCTAGGGCAAAATCAGCTGCCACGCTGCATCCGCACGTGAACGCACAAAGGCCCCGCCCTGACCGGGAGTCAGGGCGGGGCCCTAGACGGAACATGTTCTGTCCGTCAGGCGTCCAGGTAGGCGGCGACCCGGAGCACGTCGGCCAGGCTGGCGGCCGGGCCTGCCAGGGCGCGAGCCTTCAGGAACAGTTCCTCACGGCCGGATTCGGCAACCCGGGGCCAGTCGGCAGGCTCCGGAGTTGCGGCGGGTGATACGTCCGGGGGCCGCTCCCCCTCCGCCGCGATGGACGCAAGCGTGACCGTGCGCGCGAAGCGGCGCGCGGACTCCGGGGCCAGGTAGAGGTACACCGGCGCCGCAGGGTCGGCGTCCACCCGCCGGAACTCCACCTCCACGAACCCGTCCGGGTCCGCCTGCACCGTGGCGAGCGTCCCGCCGTCGTAGTCGCACTGGAACTCTTCAGTCATCTTCCGTACCTCCATGGAGTGTTACTGTCCGCCGCGCCGGCCTTCTACGGAGCGCGATCATTCGTCGGGGTCGTCCAGGCGCCAGGGGTCCGGGGAGTCCGGTTCCGCCTCCAGCTCCAGGTCCCTGCCGAGTTCGGTCATGGAGGCCCCGGCCAGCGTGGCGTCCTCCAGGGTCATGAATCGCATACGCACGGGGTGTGTCCTTCGGTGGTGGCCCAACAGGCCAGGGTGTGGGTGTACTTGCGGGCGTTGCAGTCACGGCACGCGGCCACCAAGTTGGCGGCCACGTCCAGGCCCCCGCGTGCGAGCGGGAGCACGTGGTCCAGCTCCTCCGCCGGGCCGTCGCAGTAGGCGCACCCGGCCCACCGGGCCAGGATTTCCGCGCGGTCGTACGGCGCGGGCCGTGGTCGGCGGGACGCCCGGCGGGCAGGGAACGGACGCCGTGGGCGTCGGTTCACGCGGCCAGCTCCATGTCCAGCTCCGCGCCCTCCAGGGCCAGCGTCTGAACCGTGTTCCGGAGCCGGTCCAGGGCGCGCTTGAGGGTCTGGCGGGACGTGGCCACGTTGATGTCTAGCGCCTCCGCTATGGCCTTGTGATCGGGTATCGGCAGGCCGTTGGCGTCGTACCCGTCGAACAGGTGGGGTTCCGGGTCGAACCCGTAGACCATGCGGACGATGCGGTCCGCGTTGCCGTGCAGGGTCTCCAAGAGGGCGTGCGCCAACGCGTGCTTGCGTTCGCGGTCCTGGCGGGCCGCGTCGGAGGCGTCCGCCAGATCGGCCGGCACCTGCCCTGGGGCCGCCAGGGAGTCCCCCAACACGGCCGTCCCGGCCTCCCCCGCCGCCGACTTGAGCGGCGCGTCCAGCGACTCCACACCTTCCAGGGCCAGGCGGGCCATGTGGGCAGTCTTGGCGCTCAGACGGTGATGGCTGGAGGGCAGGACGGTGGCCAGGAACTCCGCGGCCTCCATGTCCCCGCCCACGACGCCAAGGCACCCCTTGAACGTCGCGATGGCGTCGGCCGAAACCGTGGGCCCGCTCCGCGTATTGGCGGTGTCGAGGATGGCGCCCTTGATGCGGGTGTGGGCGTAGGTGGAGAACTTGGCCCCGCCGTCGGGGTTGTAGCGCGCCAGGGCCTCCAGGGCGGCCACCCGGCCCTCCTGGCGGAGGTCGTCCAGTGCGTCCCCGTACCCGGCCGCCAGGCCCGGAGAGTGCGTCACGCGCGTCTCCGCTAGCCGGTAGATCATCCCCTCCAGGTTCTCCAGTACCTGGGCGCTGGCCTCCGCGTCGCCGGACTGGGCGGAACGGATCAAGGCAGGGGAAAACATGCGGGTGGTGCTCCTTGCAAGGGGGCCCGGCGGACCGGCTTGCGGTCATGCACTGGGGCCCATGACAGGCGGGCTCGCACACCTGTTCGGATCGATGAGCAGGGAGATGCCTTGACCTGCCGCACATGCGTTCGAATACGTGGGCAGAGGTGTGCCCTGGGGGTGCGCGGGCAGGGGGCATCGCCACGCGGCCCGCCGTGGGGCGCGTGGTCAGGAGTGGGGGGTCAGCTCAGAGCGAGCGGATACAGAAATCCCCCGTCGCGGCGCGGACGGCCGGTACGGGGGACCTGGAAGAGGGGGTTGTCCGTCCGGCTCAGGTGCGGGACGGATCGGAGGACCCGACGGCCGCAGACAGGCGGGCCAATCGGGTGAGGGCGCACGCGCGGTCGCGCGGCACGCGGGTCACGAGGACGGACAGGCGCCGACGGGTGGCGCGCGGCAGGTACCGCAGACGGCCGCCCTGGGGCGGAGCGGCCACCAGGGCCAGGCGCAGGAAGTTGACGCACACGGCGTCGCGGAGGAGCCACAGGTGGCAGGCAGCCACGCGCGGGGGCCGGGCGCCACTGCGCACTCCGGCCATGCTGCGCCGGATGCGGGCCAGGCACCGCCCGCTGAGGATGGGGCGGTGTTCGATTTCGTGCTGGGTGGGGGTCGGTGCCACAATCCTGTCCGAAGTGAACCGAGCCGCCTCCCCTCTCGCCAAAGACGTGAGGCGGCTCGCAAGCTGTACCGGACTCCCCTGCAAGGGAGCCCCTGGACCGGCGCTCGGAGGCTGCAATCTCCGGGCGCCGGTTCTGTTACGGGCCGTGGTGGCCGGCATATCGGTGGGTGACCGACAGGGCTAGTGCCCCATGGCCACGCCACCGTCCACCGGGATCACGGCCCCGGTGATGTACGAAGCATCCTCACTCGCCAGGAAACGGACTGTCGAGGCAATTTCCGCAGGTCGGGCGATACGCGCCAACGGGATTTGCCGGACGATCTCCGCGCGGCGCTCCTCGGTGAGCGCGGCCGTCATGTCGGTCTCCGTCAGGCCGGGGGCGACCACGTTCGATGTGATGCCGCGCGATCCCAGCTCCCGGGCGAGGGAACGCGCGAACCCGACCAGTCCGGCCTTGCTGGCCGCGTAGTTCGCCTGGCCCGCTTCTCCGGCCAGGCCGACGGCGGAGCCGATGAAGATCAAGCGTCCCTTGCGGGCCCGCAGCATGGCCCGGGTCGCCCGCTTGGCCACGCGGTAGGCGCCCACCAGGTTGGTGTCCAGAACGCTGGTGAAGTCGTCTTCCGACATGCGCAGGAGGAGGGTGTCCCGGGTGATACCGGCGTTCGCCACGACCACCTCCGGGGCGCCCTGGTGCTCCTCCACGGCCTTGAACGCCTGGTCCACCTGCTCCACGTCGGTCACGTCGCACGCGACGCCGAACGCGCCCTCCGGCGCGACGCCGGAGCGGGACGTGACGGCCACCTGGTCCCCCTGGGCCAGGAACGCGGCAGCGATGGCCGCACCGATACCCCGGCTCCCTCCAACGATCATGATTGATCTAGACAAGATCACATTCTCCTTACCGGCGCACACTTCGTCGTACGGACCATTTCATACCGAGCTTCGTCGTACGGACCATTCTGCATACCGACGTGAGACGTTGCAGTTCTCTTGTGAGAACGGGCAGTTCTCTTAATGGGAACCGGCAGTTCTCTTATGGGAAGAATGTTCACCCATTCAACGAACGGAGATCAACTGATGGGGGGTCAATTGCCTTGACATCCACACGCGGGACGCAAAGATCAAATAGATGCCCGGGGCACCTACCTGTTACGCTCTGCGGGTCATGCCTGAATCACGTACCCACACGCACTACACGCCCCGGGCCCCGGAACTGGAACTGGCGGAACTTCTCGTCACGTGGCGCAACCGCGTAGACCCCCGCCGCATCCACGGCGTCTCGCAAATCCGGCGCCGCCCCGGCCTCACTCAGCTCGAAGTTGCCAAACTTACCGGGGTGAGCCGCGAGTGGTACGGGAAGCTGGAGAACGGCCATAGGGCCGACTTCTCTCCGGCGTTCCTTGATCGGCTGGCCCTGACTTTCCGACTCGACCCGTCGGAACGCCTGACCCTCTTTTTGCTCGCCATAGGGAAACCGCCGGTTCCCCTGTCAGTCCCTTCCGAGGTAGCAATGTCCGCCGTGGACAAGCCCATGCGCGAAATGCTGAACGCCCAACTCCCCAACCCGGCCTATCTGTCGGACATTGCGTGGAACATCGTCGCGTACAACCAGCCGCAGATCGAATGGTTCCCCTGGATTCCTCAAGAACCAAACCTCATGCGGTGGGCCTTCCTGTACCCGGAGGCCCGCGAACAGCTCGTGAACTGGGACAAGGATTGGGCCCGTCCGTTCCTGGCTCAGATCCGGGTTGCTCTCGCCAAGTTCCCGGACGAGCAAGGGCTTTTGAACCTGCGGGACGACATCCTGGAAGGCAACCAGGAGGCCGCGCGGCTGTGGGCCGACCACGAGGCCCTTGAGCACCCGGACGGCGATGTCCGCCGTCTGCGCGTGCCGTACCACGAGGGCGCGGAGGTCCCGGTCCGCATCATGGCCATGGCGCCGCTGCGCGCGCCGCACATGCGGTTCATCACCCTGGTTCCCACCTCGGACTAGAGCCACGAAGAAAGCCCTGGACGGTGTCACAACCGTCCAGGGCTTTTCGCTATGCGGCAGGGGCCCACTCTTCAGGAAGGCCGTAGCCTCCGGCCCAGGTCTTCCCGTAGACCTCCGCGTCCGTGCCAATGGGAACGCCGAAGAGATCCATGCGCACCACGTCCGCGACTTCCCGCGCGATGTCGGCGGCCTGAGCCTGCGGCGCGGTTCCTAGAACCTCGTCGTGGACCCACAAATTCAGGTACTGGGTAAGTCCCTTGTCGTGGAGATCGATAAGGGCCTGTCCCATGGTGTCCCGGGCGGTGGACTGGCACATGTAGGCCACGCCCTTGTACAGCTTGTCCCGGTCGAGAACCAGGCGCCGGCCGCTGGGTGTGCGGATCTCGCACCCGTTCGCCAGGGCGTGGCGCTGGAGGCCGCGGGCCCATTTCTTGATGCCCGGATACGCCTTGGCATAGCGCGTAAGCGTGTCCCGCATCACGCCCACGGGAAGGCCGGTCTGTTTCGCCAGAGTCTTGGCCCCGCCCTGATACGAGGTCCCCAATCCTGCAACTTTGGCAAGTCCGCGTTGATACTTTGAGAAGTCGGGGCCAAACATCAGGCTGGCGGTGAAGTCGTGCAGGTTCCGGCCGCCCCGGATGGCTTCGCACATCTGCGGTTCCTGGGAAAGGGCCGCCAGGACCACCAGCTCCACGGAACTTTGGTCCACGCTGAAATACACGTTTCCCGGTTCGGCTATCACGGCGCGGCGGATTTCCCAGCCCTTGGAGGGGAGCTGCTGGAACGGCGGGTCCGACACCGACGCACGGCCGGTCTTGGCACCCAACGTATTGATCTTCGGGTGCACCCGGTTTCCGGCGTCGCGCTTTTCCAACATGGCCAGGGCATATGACTTACGCCACCGGCCCGCACGCTTGGCGTGGAGGACGGCCGTAGCCAAGGGGTTGGGAGTACGGACGTTCAGCCGCTCCCACTTGTCGTTCAGATCCGCCAAGGGCAACAGAACCTCTTTGGCGACGGACGGCGCGCCGGAGTCGGTGCGCTCCTCCCACTGCTCCCCCATGCCCAGGAGCGCGGCGGCCACCTGCCGGTCCGAGTTGACGTTCTCGACGCCGTACCGGGCCGCCTTGGCCGCGTGGAGTTCCGCCGCCTCCCGGAGTCGGCCCACCAGGCCCTCCGTGTACGGCACGTCCAAGAGCATCCCCCGCCGCTCTATCTCGGCGCAGATGGCCACCAGCTGGTGTTCGTACTCCACCAGCACTCGCGGAATGCTGTGGCGGACCAGCTCCTGTTCGAGGCGGGGCCGCAGGCGTGCGGCCAGGAGCACGTCCAGGCCCGCGTACCGCTGGTACGTCTCGTCCTCGTACGGCACCCCGGCCCAGCCGGTTTCCTTGGTCAGGCCGTACGAGCGGAACACCTGGGTCAGGCCGGATTGCGTGTCGGGCGCGGAGGGGTCCACGTACCAGGCGGACAACGGCTTGAGGGAGATGCCCACTCCGCCCTCGTAGTCCTGCCGGGAGTCGGCCAGGTGGGCCAGGATCTTGGTGTCCCGCACGCGGGGTGCGACCGTCTCCAGGGGCGCGATGCCGTGGCGGTCCAGGACCAGGAGGTCATAGGCCGCGTTGTGGATGACCAGCTCCGGGCATCGGGTGACGACGGTCCGTGCCAGTTCCTGGAAGGCCGGGCCCCGCTCGACGGGGACGACGAACGCACAATCCGCGGTGCCGTACTGGACGGTGCGGAGACGGTGGCGGGGACTGAAGGTGTCCAGGCCGGTGGTCTCGGTATCCACCGCGAGGGATCGGGGCTGGTGGTCGGTCAGCCACCGCCGGGCCTGGTGGGCGTCCTCGTCTGTCTCCAGAGCGTGGATGGTGGTTGCGGCCCCGGCCAGGGGGTGGCGGTAGGTCTTCACGCGGGGTGCTCCGTCACTGTGCGTCGGCCGCCGGCCCAACGCTCCGTAACGTGCACGAGGGCCGCCCCGATGGGACGGCCCTCGTATGCGGCACGCTTACGCGCTGTTCCTGGGCTGGCCGAAGATGTCTGAGGTACCCGCATCCACCGGGGGTCGTGACACCGCGCGGCAGTCCGCCAGGTTCGCCAGGACCCGGACGCCGTGGACCTTGGCCTCCCGCACACCCGGGAAGGTCCGGATGGCGTCGTAGAACTTGTTGCGCGTCATCGGGTGGCGGATGCCGCACTCCTCCACCCATGTCCGGTAGCGGTCCCAGGTGTCCGTCCGGGGAACGCGCGCGCCGTCCTGGACCACGAACTCCTCCCCGATGAAGCCGGACAAGGGGTGGCTGGTGTCGCGGTAGTGGGCGGTCCGCCGCTCCACGGCCTCCGGGAAGGCCAGGCCCCGGCCCGCCGTGTACTCCCGGTACCAGTTCATGGCGCCGCGCACCGCCCACGCGGCAATGCCCTCGCGCTCCTGGCGGAGCGCGGCGGCCAGGTGCTTGTCCTCGCGGCCCCGGAAGTCCTCCAGCCATGGGACGACGCGCACGCGTTGCCACAGTGCGGCGTCGGTGGCGTCCACGTCGGGCACGTAGTTGGTGTCCACCTGGACCAGGCACACCGGCCGGAACGTGATCTCCTCGCGGGCGTACACGCCGCGCGCGGTGATCGTCTGGTCCCCCGTGACGGCCTTCATCAGGGCCTGGTCCAAGGGCATGTTGGCGGGCCACTCGGAGGAGATCACCAGTCGTCGGCCCCGCAGCGCCACCACGTCCGCGCGGGGCCCGCCGGACTCGCGCCGCTTTTGGAACAGCGCCGCGTCCGCCCGCTTCGTGGCCTGCCGGAACACCTCCTCCAGGGTGGAGGTGAACGTGGTCTTCCCGTTGGTCGTCGGCCCCACGTGCATCACGAAGATCCGTTCGACGCCGTACCCGGTGATGCCGTACCCGGTCAGGCTCTGCAGAAAGGCCGGCATGTCCGGCGCCTGCGGGTGACACTGCTCCAAGAACCGTTCCCAGCGCGGCGCTTGGGCCTCCGGCCGGTAGTCCACGCCCAGAACGTAGGTGTTCATGTCCTCCGGATCGTGCGGCCGGGCCTGGCCGGTGCGGAGGTCCACCAGGGCGTTGGCGAACGCCAGGAGGTTAGGGTCCGCGTCGAACTGGTCCGCCCTGGCATACACGCCGGGGATGCTCGCCAGCATCTCCACCATGCCTTTGACCCGCCCGGAGTCCTGGGACTTCAGGGCCCACCGGGAGCGCTTTTCCGGGTCGTGCCCGTCCTCGTCCTCCAGGGACTGGATTACGGCCCGCACGTCGGCGTACAGGGCTTCTTTCGGTACGTGCTGCCAGTGCGTCCCGCGCCACTTATAGACCCCGACGCCGGGCACCATGCGCACGTGGCCGCCGAGCTGGCGGTACAGGCGCATGGCGTTGCCCAGGTCGGTAAGCGGCAGGGGCGCGGACGGTTCCGCCGTCGAGGCGGACGCGATGGGTTCCGGCTCCTGGTCCAGGACGTGGAGCGGGGCCCGGCGGACGGCCGCGTGGAGCTGGCCGGGGAAGGCGTCCGGGTCGCGTCGCCTCCAGTCGGTCAGGTCGTCCCCGGCGTTCGGGATCTCCAGGCGACGGACCATGACCCCGGCGCGGACCAGGGCGTCCGCCAGGGCGGCGGTGAAGGCGGCTCCGGCGGTGTCGCGGTCCCCGGCCAAGACCACATCCCGGTCCTTCAGGGCCTGCGCCAGCTCCTCAATCAGCGCGGCGTTGCGAGCCAGGCCCGCACCCCGCACGAACACCACGTCATACCCAACCGCTACGCCTGTCAGGCCGTCCCCTGGGCCTTCCGTGACGAGAACGGTGTCATAGCCGGAGTCCGCCCGCAGTACGCCGTACTTGGCCCAGGCCGAGCCCTCCGGGGAGGTGATGGAAAGCCACCGGGCCGGACACTGCCCGGTCAGGTCCCGGCCCTGGAGGCCGCGGGGACGGCCGCTGAAGTCGTTCAGCGGCACGGTGAGGCGGGTGAACTTCTCGTACGCCGTGGAGCGGTAGGGGAACCGGTCGTCCAGGCCCGGGTAGTCCAGGCCCAGGCCGAGGTCCACGGCCCGCTCCGGCTCCAGGCCGAACCGGCGGAGCACGTAGTCCCGGGCCTGCGGGTGCTCCGGGTCGAGGAAGGCCAGGTTCGTGGTGTCCACGTACTGGGCCAGGGCCGCCAGGCACCCGGGGTCGAGGTCGCCGGGGGTGGGCTTGGCCGACACCCGCGCGCCCTCGCCCGGCGTCCAGTCGAACAGGTCCGCCGCCCGCATCCCCAAGGCCGCCAGGATGGCGTCCCGCTCGCACCCGGCCCAGCACCGCACCAGGAGCCGTCCGTCCTCCTTCAGCCGGAAGAACAGCGACGGTCGCTGATCATTGTGGACGGGGCAGGGGACTCCGTACTCCCCGCGCTCCTCCACTACTTCGGGGAAGCGGGCTAGGAACTGGGTCAGGTCGCGGGTGGGCAAGGTCTCTCCTCAACGCAAAGCGGGCGTGTCCGGACCCGTTCACTGGGGTCCGTGACACGCCCGCGCTGGGGAGGTCAGTGCTTACTGTGTGCGTCCGCCGGCCTCGCGGAGCGTGGCCAGCACCTGGGCGAAAGTCTCCAGGTTCATGACCGCGTACCCGTCGCCGACGGACCGCCGGGGCGCCTTCACCACGGCGACGCCGTACGGGAATCCGGCGTGCGCGGCCTCGCGGTTGGCCTGGCGTACGTAGTCGGCCAGGCGGATGGACTTCTCCGCCTTGCACTCGACGACGAACGGCCGGGCGTGCAGGTCCCCCACGTCACGGACGCCGGTCTGGGCCGGGCGGGTCACGTTGCCGGGGTCGTGCGGGTCGCGCCAGGGATAGGCCGCGTCCTTCCAGTGGTCCACGTACTGGCCAAGAGCCGTGTTCAGGTAGTGCCGGACCTCCCGCTCCCACGTCGTTCCCTTGGCCTTGGCGCGGTTGGTCACCGGCGCCTCCGGAGGACGAGCCGGACCAGGTGGACCAGGACCAGGAGCTGGAGGACGACCAGGACCAGGGCGACGACCGCCAGCACCTGGAGGAGCACGTCAGACACCGGCCACCGCCTCCGCCGGAATCGTCACCGCGACGTGTTCGGCCGCCACGGTCTCCACGCGGAACGTGGACCGCTTGACCCACCCGCTCTCATTGCCGGTGGGCTTGACCTTCAGCATGGGGAAGATGCGGCCCTTGTGCTGCTCGGTGTAGGTCCGCAGGACCGTGGCCTCCACCATGCGTACGCCGTTGCCCCGGCGGGCCGCGTAGACCAGGGTGTCCCCCTCGCGGATTTCCTGGCCGGTGAAGTCGTGGATATGGCCGCGCTTAGCCATGGTTCAGTTCTCCTCATGCCTTGATTCGAAGTACGCCAGCGGCTCCGGCTCCAGGCCGTACCGGCGCATAGTGGGGGCGTAGGTGTGGGAGTGGGCGGACTTCAGTGCCGTTCCCCGGAGCGTGTGGCACAAGTGGCCCGCCGCCCGGATCTCTTCCTCTGCCGCCAGCTCCGGCTCCGGAAGCCGAAGCACTATTCCGAACTTCCGATAGACCATGCACGCAAGTCCCCATTGCGCCTTACGGTCTCGGTTCATGTTGAGCGTCACCTGAAACAGTCCCGCTGCCACTTCCAGGTTGTAGGGGTCTGCCGCAGCCAGTGCCACGAAGGTGTTCGCCTTCATACGTTGTTCGCCTCTTGGAAGGGGCCAGGCCCGTGGTGAACCTGGCCCCACTAGTTACGTATTGCTTCCGCCGGCCTAGCCGTGCGTGATCAGAACGGGGCAGAGTCCGCGGCCTTGGCCAGGGACGGGACGGCCGGGACGGCCTCCGCCGGGGCTGGGCCGTGGACCTTGAGGACCGGCTTTCGGTAGGCCACGTCCACGCCGGACTTGGTGGTGAACTCGACCAGCTCCAGGGACAGGGAGCACAGGGCCGGACCGCCGACGGCCTCCAGCTCCCGCCACATGCCCTCAAGGGACTTCATGAAGTCCCAGGAGCCGGTCATGAGCCGGAACTTTCCCAGCTCCGGGTCATCGGCCAGCCGGAATTCCAGGCGCTGGTCCGGCTTGGGGCCGTGGCCGTTCTTCGCGGCGGCCTTGCGCTCCTGGAGCGTCTGGGGGCAGCCGCACGGCTGGCCGTGGCGCGGGTCCTCCGAGTCCGTGAACTCCACGCCGTCACACGCATGGATGGGCTTGCCGGTCATGCCGTACAGGGCCATGCGGAAGGTCACGGCGTCCGGGCCGTCCACGATCACCTTGACGGTGTCCGCTTCGGTCAGAACCTCCGTGCTGTCTTCCTTGGTCGTCTCCCACGACTGCGGGGTGCCGCCGTACAGGGCGGCCACGGCCTTACCCACCTCCGGGTCACCGGTAGTGATCCGCCACGCCTTCAGAGCATGGGGGCGGCCATTGAGCTGCTGACCCGCACGGAACCGGCCCACGAAGTCGGAGGCGAACGTCTTGGGTCGCGCATTGGGGTCGGTGTCGAACACACGGAGGGTGCGGGCCACTTGCTGGCACTCCTTGGAGATTGCTTGGAATGAGGCAGCAAAGAGGCCCGGCGTACGACCGCCGGGCCTCTCGCTGATTCCATGCACTGGGGGCCGTGACACCGGCCCGGCCGCTACGCCGAGCGCCGCTGCGTGCCGGTCTCCGCCTCCCCGCCGGAGGCGACCGGACGGCCGATCACTCCGCGCTTGCCTTCCCGCTCCCAGTCGAAGACGGCCCGCAGGTGAAGGAAGGTCTGGAACAGCTCCGGCGCGTGCCGCACGGGGACCAGCTTCCAGCCCTCCGGGCGGACGTGGAGGACGGCCGCCGCGTCGATGGCCGGCATGTCCACGGACTCCCCCGTATCGGCCTTCACGATGCGGTCCGCGTTCGCGTACGCGGCGAGCTGCAACGCCACCTCCTCATGCACGCCGGAGCGGGTCGTCTTCCAGTCCAGGACGACGGTCTCCCCGCCGATACGCGCGATGGCGTCGAACGACCCTGCATAGACATGCCGGTCCGACCACACGGCGTCCTCCAGGAACAGGAACTCCGGTTGCACGGCGTCCAGGAACTCCCGGAAGTGGTCGGCGTACGCGCGGAGTTCTGGGTGGACCCGAGTCACGTCCTCGCCGCGTGCCAGGCGTTCGAACACGTCATGGGCCGCGCTGCCGGTGTCGGCCGCCGTCTTCGTGACCCTCCGGGGTGCGCCCTTCAGATAGTCGATGGCGCCCGCGCGGTCATTCAGCGCCAGGCCCACCACCGCGCCGAGGTTATCCACGGCCGACGTGGCCACCTCCTTGGCCGCCCAGAACTGAAGGAAACCCTTCGGGAGCATGGACAGGACGCTGGTCACGCCGGGTGCCTTGGCGCCGGTCTCCGGGTCCACGTAGAACCGGCTGCCGGACCGGCTGATGGTGTTCAGTACTGCCACGGGTCTCTCCGCTCGCTCGCGGGCCGCAAGGGCCGCGCTCAGTCGCTTACGGAGGCATCCACAGGGGGCCGTGACAGATGGAGCGGAGGGCAAGAAAACTGCCCCGGCGTCCTTCTTTCTCTGATCCGCTCGTAAGGAAAGGAGGGAACCGGGACAGTTTTTCCGCCCCCAGGAACGTGAAAGGGCCCCGCTCCGTGGAGCCGGGCCCTTGGCGGTGTGGCCGGTTACTCGTCCAGGCCCTCCAGCTCCCGGAGGAGCGCGTCCGCCCGGTCGCGGGCCGCCTTCACGTCGTCGTGGAACGCCGTGCGCTGCTTCGGTGTCATCACTCGCAACGAAGTCGTAGTGAACACCGCCAGGCCGTGGTCAATGCGCTTGGCGAGCGTCACCATTTGATGGCCGGTCGCCTTGCCCTTGGCCGCCTGCCCAGCCAGGGCCTTGGACGTGGCGCCCACCTCATCACTGGCCTTGCCCGCCCGCTTCTCCAGTTGGGCGCGCTGGCCCCGGGTGAGCGGAGACACGCCGAACTTGTCCCACAGCGCTTCGGGGATGCGCTCGCGCTTCAAGTTCTCCAGGTGGTGGAGGACGGCGCGACGCTGGGGCGGTTCCACCTTGAGGTCCTGATACAGCAGCGTGACCACGGCTTGGTACTCGCGGGAGTCACCGTTCCAGTCGGGGTTCCCCTTGTGCTCGAACAGCTCCCGGAGGTCCATCACCTTTGCGGCCAGGGCCTTCTTCGCCTCCGTGGCGTTGCCTTCCGCCTCCAGCCATGCGCGACCCAGTTCCTTGCCCTCCTGGAAGGCCGCGGCGACCTCTTCGCGGTTCAGGGCGCGTTGGGCGTCGGGGTCCACATGCTCCGTGACCACGCGGCCCTCCAGGACGCGCGGCGCGTCCGGGACCGCTGGTTGCGCGCCCTTCTCCTGGGCCTTGGCGGCCATGCGGGCCGCCAGCTCCTCCGCCGTCTCCTGGCCGTTCCCGGCGGCCTCGCCGTCCGCCGTCTTCGGCGACTCAGGGTTAGTGCCGGCCGCACTGTCCGTGTCGGTGGAGAACAGGCCCTCCGCCACCTTCCACGCCTCGCCGTCGCGGACCAGCACCCCGTCCCCGGCCAGGTATTCCAGGGCCTTGGTGACGGTCGGGGCGGTCGTCCCGTACGTCTGGGCCAGGTCCGATGCGCGGGGCATCGTGTCCCCCGGCGTGCCCTGTCGAACCGCGTCGCGGATCTGCTCAGCTACCGCTAGGTATTTGGGCGTCTTGGCCATCTCTCTCCCCTAATCGACGGGCGGGGCCACCGTATCGCCGGTGGCCCCGCCCTGGCCTTACTTCTCCGTAAACTCCTGGCCGCACACTCCGCACACGATCGGGCCGGTTGCGGCGACCGTGGGCCCGATCTGAAACGAGCGTGCGGGGGTGCATTCGCACCGAAGGGTGAGCCGCACGCCCGACCGTCCGCCGGTCCGCTCCGGCTCCTCCAGGGCCACCCCGGCCAGGGTGACGTCCAGGGCCGCGATCACCGGCGCGTACGCCGCTTCCCCCTCCGCCGTCAACGGCACCGGGGAAAACCCCTTGGTCGGGTGCGGGGACTCGCCCTGGGGCCAGGCCATACCCAGCTCGGCGGCCATCTCCCTAAACCGCTTGTTGTGCCGAATCCCCCGGTTGCTGGTCTCGCTCACGCCTCGCACCCTGCACAGTGCATGGGTGGCCACGTGGAGGAGGTGTTCCACGATGGCCCGGGGACCGGCGCGGAGGGTTTCGTGGCGGACGGGCAACTCCGGCCGCGCGTCCTCCCCGGGGGCATCGGGCCAGGCCAGGTTGTGGCGGGCCCCGCCCTCGTCCACGACCACGCGCACGTCCGGGAGGTCCGGGTGGCGCTCCTGGAGCACTTCCCAGGTGGTTTCGATGGCCGCCCAGATGCGCGCGGCTGTATCCATGTTCATCTCCGTGGCCCGCTGTTGCTTGGAATGGCGACGCTAACACAGACATGAACTCGCGCGGGTTCCCCTTTCGGGTACGCAAAAGGGCCTGGACAGAACATGTTCTGTCCAGGCCCTTGCCCTCTTACCGGCCGGTGCCGTCGCCCGCCGATGCCTCCGGCACTGGGGCCGGGTTGTACTTGGCCGCCACCTTCCGGGACGCGCCCTCTCCCAGGAACAGGATCACCAGGAAGGTGATCGCGTCCACGGCCTGGTCATTGACCGCTACGTCCGCCACGGCGGGTATGTAGTGGCCGACCAGGACCAGGAGCGCGCCCAGGACGGACCGTACGCGGACCGGGTGGTCCCGGACCGCCTGGCGGATCACGTCGAACAAGTTTCAGCCTCCAAGGCTCGTGTACAGATCACGGACGCTGGCCCGGAGCTGGGCCAGCGTTCCGCCGTTGTGGAGCACGTGGTCCGGCGTCGCGCCGTCCAGCTCCGTTTCCGATTCGTGGGCCCCCGCGTCGTCCGCCAGGCCCGCCCCCGGCCGCTTCACCCGCACGACCACGGCGCCCTCCTCCCGGAGGGCGTCCAGCTCGTTGGCGTAGCGCACGTCCGTGATGACGCACGGCATGTTCCACTGCGTGCCCTGGCGGACCTGGGCCTGTACCGGCCGGAGCCACAGGTCCGCGTCCAGTTCCCGGACGGTCTGGCCGTACTCCTGGAGGAGCCGCCGGACCTCCGGGAACTGGACCTTGGCCGTCTCCCAGCCCGCCCGCCGGACGAGATCCGCCAGACGCACGGGAACCCCGGTGAACCGGAGGGGGACGTGGGGGTTCAGCCGGACCAGTGCCCGCTTCACCTCGTCGCCGAACGCAAGGCGGGTGTAACTGGCATGGCGGGTCAGGATGCTGGCCACGGTGTCCTTGCCGGACCGGGCCTTGCCGATAAGCGCGATGTGGGGGTGGGACACGGGGCTCTCCTTGTCACGGAGCGCTCCGCCGGCCAGCACGCTAGGTGAGGCCCGGCGGAGCGCGGGAGGTCGGTGTCCCGCGATCCACTGGGGCCCGTGACTAGACCTTGCCGGTGGCCTTCAGCACTGCCGCGATCAGGGTTCCGGCGGAGGTGACGGCCGCCACCGGCAGGGCGTAGCGCCAGCGCTCCAGGCCCCGGAGGCGGGTTTCGTGGTCGTCCAGGGTCTGGGCCACGGCCGCGTGTGTCTGGGACAGGCTCCGCACGTCGCCGCGCAGTGCCACCAGTTCGTCATAGATTTCGCGGGCCCCGATGGTGACGCCGCCCAGCTCGTTTCGGTCGTCCATGCCTACCTCATCAGGTGGGCCCACGTGTCGGGGCCGGGGATGCCGTCCGCCTCCGCGCCCCGCCAGCCCTGGGCGCGCTGGAACGCCCGCGTGGCTCGGCGGTCCGATTCGGTCCACCGGGGGCCGGGGCCGATGGAGTACGCCCCGCCGAAGCCATGGCGGACCAGGGCCTGGCCGAGGATGGTCACGTACCGGTTGGACTCGCCGGGGCCGAACATGCCCGCGCCCGGGAACGGGGTGGGCGTGGGCGCCGCCATCAGGTGCGCCCAGGTGTCGGGGCCCGGGTAGCCGTCGGCTTCGGACCCGCTCCAGCCCTGGGCCCGCTGGAAGGCCGCCACGGCCCGCCGGTCGGCGTTCGTCCACGTCGGGCCGGGGCCCACCGCGTAGTACCGGCCGTACCCGTGCCGGACCAGGGCCTGGCCGAGCTGGTTCACGTACTGGTTGGACTGGCCGGGCCCGAAGGAGCCACGTCCGGGGAAGCCTCCGGCCGACGGGCCGGGGTGGCCGGGCGTGGGGTCCGGCGTCGCCGGGGTCGTGCTCCCCTGGTCCGGGATGCTGATCTTGTCGCCGGGGTGGATCACGTTCGCGTCGTGTACCTGGGGGTTGATCGCCAGGAGGGCCGCCAGGGACACCCCGGCGGAGGCCGCGATCTTGCCCAGGGTCTGGCCCGCCTTGACGGTCACCTGGGCGACCCGGCCGGACCCGGCGTGGGAGCCACTGGACGACGGGCCGGAGGCCGCCGCCTTGTACGTGAACCCAGTCCGCCCCTTCAGGGCCGGGTCCGCGGTGGTCACGCCCTCCGGGTACTGCGGCAGGCCGTACCCGTGAACGTAGGCGTCCCGACGGTTGCGGACCTTGAGGTAAACGCCGTCGCCCTCCGCCGATCCGCTCGTGTTGGTATTGCCCTCCACGCACGTGATCGTGTCGCCGTTGTAGGCAACCACGATCCCGGTGTGCGAGTTTGCCGACCGCCCGTAGATCACCTGGGCGCCGATGGCGGGGTACGCCGAGTACCGGCCCCGGGAGGCGAACCAGTTCTGCGCGGCGGCCACGGCTGCGGTGACCGGGAACAGGGAGGACGCCCCGGCCTGCTGCGCGCACCAGGAGACGAACGTGGCGCACCACGCCATGCCCTGGCTCCAGGTCAGTCCGGGGACGGCCGGGCTGTACTTTTGGATGTTGTTCCAGTGGCCCCCGCTGTAGCCCTCGTGGGTGCCGATCTCTCCGCGTGCTATGCGGATCACGTCTGCGGCCGAAGCCAAATCTGTCTCCTGTGGTCGTGCAAAGGCCCCGCCGAATCTGCCCGGCGGGGCCGTGTAACGGGGATGTACTGGGGGTCAGGACTGGACGCCGTACAGGCGCTGTACGCACGCCCACACCCGGGCGGACGACGACTTGGCGCGCGCCTGGAGCTTGACCTCCGGGAAGCGCCCGAACTCGTAGTTGGGGACCTTGAACGTGGCCTGGAGAGGCGTGCCGGTGGAGCTGACCGCCACCACTTCGTCATCCACGGTGATGCGGAAGTCTCCGCCGCCCCCGCTGCCGGAGGCTTGCGCGAACACCGACATGCGCGGGTGCTGGACTTCGGGCCATCCCACCTGTAGGTCCGTCCAGTCCGTGGCGTTGGTGTTCGGCCAGTCCTCCGCCTGCGCCGGACTCATGACCAAGGGCAGGTGCGGACGGGCCAGGCCCCCGGCCTCCACGTCGTCCGCGAAGACCTCGTTCTCCTGGGCGTCATAGATCCGGACGGCCTGGGGCCGGTTGCCGTCGGTGCTGCCGCTGAACACCGAGAGGGCCAGTTTGCCGTCCCGTCGCCGGACCACCAGGGCGTGTTCCCCCGCGACGGGGCCCACCTCGCCGACACGGAAGGTTTCCGCGCCGCCGGGCTGGCGGACGGACAGGCTTCCGCCTTCTCCGATCTTCACGTCTCCGTGCATGATCTGGTTGAGTGCCGGCCGCCGGTTTGCGGCCGTCGTCAGGGCCCGCAACTCCTGTTCCAGACGCCGGAGTCGGTCGTTGATGTCCTGGGGAATGGTCGCCATCAGGCAGCCTCCAAATACAGCTCCGCGGCTTCCTGCTGACCGCGTTGGGCGGGGGTGACGTGCAGCCCGACCACGCGGTAATCCGCGTCCAGGCCGCTGGAGAACCAGGTGTCCCGGATGCGCAGGCGGACCGGGGAGCCGAGGAGCGCGGGCGTCACCTGCCCGTCCAGCCGGGCCTTGACGGTCGGGATCACCACGGGCTCCTTGGCCAGGCCCAGGTCCGCCTTGGCGTGCTCGTTGAGCGTGGGCAGCCGCTCCACGGTGTTGTAGTCGCTGGAGCCGTCCAGGCGGGGCCAGCCCTGGGCCAGCTTGTCCGGGTAGGACCACTCCGTGGACAGGATCGGGTGCGAGTCCTCCGCCTGGTTCTGGTTGTCGGTCGCTCCCCGGCTCTGCCACGTGTTGGCCATGCCGGTGGCGTCCTGGGGCCAGGAGTAGGACAGGACGTTGCCCGGGTAGGTCAGCATCACCGGCGCGGCCCCGGCCTCGATGGCGGGGTAACCGAGCTGGAGACGCTTGACGCGCTCCCCGGTAGCCGCGTCGCGGTAGACCTGGACGCGCCACTCAAACCCGTTCTCCACGGACGCCAGCTGGTCCAGGGCCTCCCGCAGGCGGATGGAGTCGTACCGCGAATACGTGCGGTCCCGCAGGACACCGGAGGTCTTGGTGTAGTCGATCCGGATACCGATGTCCCCGCCGTCCTGACGGCCGGCATACGTGGCCAGGTCTCGCGCGATGTCGAACTGGTCCGCCTGCTTGGCCTCTTGGGTGTCCCGGAGGATGCGGTGGTCCCAGTAGGAGTCAAAGGTGGCCGCCTGGATGGCGACGGTCACCGCGCCCCGGTCGTCCACGCCCGGGGTCATCGTCCACACGATCCCGCCCCACCACAGGTCCCGGCCCCGCTCGACCCACAGGGCCGTACGGCCGGGCATCACGGCCCGCTTGATGCGCTCCGCCATCGCGGCGTCCGCGACAGGGATGGTGCCGGACAGGGCGCCGGTCTTGCCTATGAAGTCGTCAAAGCTGGCGCCCTGGACGGGGAGCTGGTCCAGGAGCTGGTCCGTGCGCAGGTCCGCGAACAGGTAGCGGTACTGGGACACTCAGCTCCTAGAGGACGTAGGTGGGGGTGATGCGCATGGTCTGACCTGAGATGACGCCGTTGGGGGACCAGGAGCGCAGGTCTACGCGCCCGGTGGTGCTGAAGTAGGCCCCGCCGTCGGCGTAGCCGTCGCAGGCGATGGCCTCCACGCTCTTGGTGGGGCGGAATCCCTCCGGCACGATGAACAGGGGCTCGTCCGCGATGTTGCCGAACGCGTTGGCCGTGATGTTCGACCCCGTACGCGCCACCTCCGCAACGATGTGCACCACACCGCACGTCTTCTTGGCCTCGAACGACTCGACGCGCCAGTCCGGCAAGGGGGTGAAACTGTTGGTCGTCTCCACCTGCGCCGCGAACCGCTGGTCCGTCGCCAGGGTTTTGGTGTCGCTGCGGTACAGGCCCGCGTCCCCCAGCTCCAGGCGCCCGGCGTAGCCGAGGCGGATCACCGGCTCCCAGTCGGTACCGTTGGAGCGCTCCAGGATGCCGCCGTACTCGCGGTACTGGCCCGGGTAGGCCGCGGGCGTGGGGCCGATACTGATACCGCCTGCGGCGACCGTGACCGTCCGCCGGTCGGTCACGTTCTTAGCCCAGGGAATGCCACCGGTGCCCGACGACGCACCGGCCGGAACCTTGATCTCGTACAGAGGCAGGGTGGTGCCCGGCATCTGCGGGGCGGCGGGGTTGGCCGACGGCTCGCCCTGGATGACCTCCACCACGGCTTTGACTTCTCCGGTGGAGTCGTGCGGGTCGTCATAGACCCGCAGGACCACCAGGTCAATGCGCGGGAACTGGGCGTCTCCGGGAGCGAACGTCACGGGCTCCGGGGCCGTGACGGCCACCGGATAGGCGCCCTGGTCCTCCGTGCCCTGGATCACCGCGCGCCCGACGCCCACCGTCAGTTCCATCTCTCCGGCGACGCGCAGGCTAAACGGATGCTTGCTTGGCAGGACACCGGATACGGTCGTCAGCTCCCCGGCGGGCGTGAAGGTACCGATAGGCACCACGCGGGTGTCCTGCCGGGTCTGGCCCCCGCTACCGCTTGCCCCACGGGTGACCAGCCACCCACTACGAACCGTCACAGCCGGCATACCTCTCTGCTACCAAAATGCGTTGCGCCACCGGACGGTCACCGATGCACGCGGGTCGTACGCGGTCATGTCCGCGCGGAATGTCATGGAGGTGGAGCCGGGTTCGACCGTGAACGCCTGCTCCGGTACGGAGTTGCGGGTGGCCGTGTAGAGCCGGGACGCGGAGCCGTTGAGCATGACCGTCCCGGCCGCACAGTCCACGGTGAGCGTGTCGCGCTCCCCCAACGTGATGTCGTACTCCAGGGCCAGGCCGCGTTCCACCTGGATCACGGACGGGCGCACGACCGGGCCCCGGAACTCCACGACCGGGTGTGTCAACGCGTCCCCGCCGTTCGTCACGTTCACGGTGCCGGTGGAACCGGCCGTGCCCCAGCTCAGGGGCCAGTCCAGCCCCCCGGCCCAGTCCAGGCCGGGTTCCTCCTGCGGCAGGCCCACCAGCGCCGAGACCTCCGCAACGGAGTACCGGCGCGGGTCGGTGCACTCCCACACCAGGGAGCCGGACGGCTCCCCCTTGGTGTACTGGCGGTCCGCCGGGAGGGCGCGGCGGGTGATACGTCCGCGCATCACCCGCCGGGTTCCGGCGAGTTGGACGACCAGCTCCTGGTCCTCCTGGCCCAGAGCGGTGGCCGCCCTCAGCCGGTCCAGGACGGCCGGGAAGTCGGCCGGGTCGTCCGGCAGGATGGAGAAATCCCACTGGAGCACCCGAGTGCCGGCCAGCATCTGGCCGGGCCACGCGCCGTGTTGGCCGGGCATGGCCACGTTGGCCACGTCCACGTCCGGGAGGTCGTCCCAGCCCGCCAGTTTCTCGCCGACGTACGGCGTGTCCTCGCCCAGGAGCAGACCCCGGTACTGGATCTGTCCGTCCTGGGTTATCAGCCCGTCGCCGGACCGCAGTTGCGCGGCCAAGCTACCCCCTTGCCTTCATGCGCCACTCCAGCTCACGGGCCACCTGGGCAGGCGACAGGTTCCCGGCGTGGAAGTTCTCGATGGTCAGTGCAGCCGTCGGCCCGGTGCCGCTCCGGCTGGTGGACGGAACATGTTCCGTCTGGACCCGGACCGGCCCGCCGACCATGGCCGGTAGGTCGCCGGTGAGGCCGCCCAACTGGCGCTTCAGGTGCGGCACCTGGTCCTCGATGCCGCGCATGAAGCCCTTCAGCAACAGACGGCCGTTGGGGGTCAGGATGCGGGCGTCCAGCTCCGCCGGGCCCTTCCAGTCCGGCAGCATGTTGGTGATGCTGGACAGCTTGTTCTTCAGGGAGCTGATCATGGACGTGATGCCGTGAATGAAGCCCTTGATCAGGGACTTTCCGGCGTTGATCAGCGTCCCGCCGAGATTGCCCAGGGCGTCGCGGGCCCGGCCGGGCAGCTCCCGGACGGTCGAGACGGCCGAGGAGATCCCGGACCCGATGCTGTGGACCATGGACGACAGGCCGGAGCGCGCCGCCGAGACGACGTTGGAGCCCATGGACTTCACCGCCGACCAGGCCCGGGAGCCCATGTTCCCGAAGAACCCGACCACGGCGGAGACGCCGGACGAGACGACGGAACCGATCTTGGAGAAGATGGCACCGAAGAACGAAGCCAGCCCGGACAGCAGCGACTTGGCCGCGTTCAGCGCGCCGGAGAAGTCGCCCCGGAACAGCGCGACGATCATCTTGATCGCGGGGACGACCACGGCGGTGATGTACTTCGCGGCCAGCTCCGCCAGCACCCCCGCGATCTTGCCGACGATGCCGATCACCACCGTGATCACCGGCATCAGCGCCTTGAACGCACCGGCCAGCAGCGAGCCCAGGGCCGTGATCAACGGCCCGCAAGCGGCCAGGAGTTGACCGAGCGCGGAGCCGATGGTGGCCAGCGCAGGGGCCAGCGCACTGACCAGTTGACCGACCAATTGCCCCAAAATCGGGGCAAGCTGGGCGACAACGGACAGGATCGGCCCGACGATCGCCGGGAGCTGCGCGAGGACCGGCTTTAGGGCCGTGAGCAGCGCAGACGCGATCTGGGCGACCAGGCCGCCGACGACCGTCAGGACGGGGCCGAGGGCTCCGACGAGCTGTGACGCGAGCTGCGTCACGATCGGCAGACAGGCCGCCAGGGCCTGACCGACGATCTGGACGACCGGGCCCAGGGCCGTGCCCAAGGTCGTCGCGAGCTGGGCCAGAACCGGGCCCAAGGTCCGGGCCGCGTTCTGGACCGGCCCTGACAACGTTGTCGCCAGTGAGGCGAGCAACGGCATGGCCGCCTGGAGAGCAGCCCCCAGGACGGTCGAAACGGCCCGGCCGACCGCCGAAACGGTCTCGAACAGGGCCTTGAACGTCGCCTGGGCCTCCGGCGTCGCCGTGACCCGGGCGGCCGTCGCGGCCAGCTCCGAAAGAACCTGGAGGGCCCCGCCTCCGGCGTCGGCCGCCGATCCCAGGACGTTGCCCAGGGTCTTGCCGACGTTGGCCAGGACGCCGCCGAAGGTGCGGGCGACGCCCACCCCGCGCTCAATGGCGCGGGTCATGCCCCCGGACTCGAACGCCGAGGTCATCCGGCCCCGGAGACGGTCCAGGCCGTCCCCCATGGAGGACGTCATCCGCTCCCAGACCGGAGCGGCAGCCGCGCCGAGCTGGGTAAGGCCCTGAAGGACCGTACCGGGCAGGCCCTTCATGTTCTGAAGGCCCTTGGTCGCCCCGCCCAGGGCCTTGCCCAGGGTGCCGTCCTGGGCCAGGGCGCGGGCAGTGCCGGCCGCATCCTTGGCCATCCCGTTCAGGGCGGCGCCCGCGCCGGTCAACTCCGTGCGCAGGACGGGCAGGACGGCGCGCGAGGTCTGGGTGAGCGTGTCGCCCAGGCCCTTGAACACGGCGCCCTGGACGGACTGTTTCACCTTGTCCCAGGCCGGGCCCAGGGCCTTGGCCTGGCGGACGAAATCCCGCGCCGACGGCGCGAGTTTCGCCATGGCGTCCGCGTCGCCGTGGAGTGCGTCGGCGACGCCGGACATGCCGATCTTCAGGGCCGCCCCGGCCGACGCCAGGGCCAGGACGGCCGGGGCCGCGACCCCGGCCGCCGGGGCCATGGCCGCAATCGACGAGGCCAGGCCCGCCACCGCCGGAACGGTGGAGGCCATCGTGGCCAGCTTCCCTACGGAGCCGACCAGCGACAGGAGGCCGCGCGCCGCGCCGCCCGAATCCCCGCCGAGCGAGGAGACGTTGCGGCTCAGCGCCGCGAGGGCGTTGCGGTCCGCATCGATGCGGGCCGGGATGGTCAGCGGGGGTTCGAGGTGGGCCAGCTCCCGGCGGAGCCGGGCCACCTCCCGCTCGCTGACCTCCAGGCGGACGCCAAGGGATGCGTTCGCGCCCTCCAGACGGCCGCGGAGCCGGTCGCGGAACTGCGACAGGTCCGGATCGACCAGGACCTTGACGCGGGCCCGTACCCGGGCCAGTTGGGTGTTCAGGCGCTCCCGGAACCCGGTAAGGTCCGGGACGGCCTGGACCTGGACGCGGGCGCGCCGCTCGATGCGGTCTAGGTACCGCTGGAGAGAGGTGGCGAAGTTCGACGTGTCGGGGAGGACACGGATCGACAGTCGCCCGGCCTCGCGGCCTCCGGGCCCGGCCAAGTGCTACCCCCTGGTGGTGCTATGGGCTTGGCCAAGGGGTGCGAGGACAGGTCAAGGCGTGGCTTGGGACTATCCGCCTTGACCTGTGGAACGTTGACGGGAACGGGTTCCCGCTTGAGCTTGCCGCCGGAGACGCGGACGTTGTTGGCGTCGGCGAACCGTACGGCGTTGATGAGCTGGGCCAGCAGGTGGGTTTGCACCGTCCAGCCCCGGTGTTCGGGCCCGCCCGCCAGCGATGCGGCCAGGGCGGAGTCCGGGGGCAGATGCTCGGTGAGCTGCCAGGCCCGGCGGGGTGCGAGGGCGCCCCTCCACACGTCGGCCAGGTCCAGGCCGTAGTACCGCTGGAGGTCCGCCCGCAGGGGCCCGCCGTGGCCCTGGTCTATCAGCTCTCCGAGCGCGGAGCTTCCCCCACCTGGGTCTCCTCCTGCCACTCGCCGACCGCCCGGACGAACATGCCCAGGGGCCAGTCCTCCATCTCCGCCTTCAGCGCGGCGGGGTCGTCGGCCACCAGGAGGAGAAGGTCCCGGATCTGCGGGACCAGCTCCTCCAGGTCGTCCGTGCCGGTCTCGCCGAGACGCGCGAGGATGACGCGGGCGGCCTTCAGGCCCTTGTCCGGCAGCATGAGAATGTTGCGGAGCTGGACGGTTTCACCGGCCCGCGTCTCCAGCTCCAGGCCCGCGTACTCCGCCGCCGCTTCCGCCATCATGTCTGCGCAAGAAAGTGCCAAGGGTGGTCCCCAAAAGTCGTGCGTGGTGCGGTCCCTGGGAAGAAATCCCTTCCGCCCGGAGGGACCGGCCGGGCGGAAGGGTGGTTACGGAGCGCTTGGCCGGCGCTCTACGCAGCGTGAGAATCGCCGCTGGTCTGGGGCGGGGCCACCGGGGCCGCGACCTGGGCCCATTCGCCGATGGAGTTGCCCAGCTTGGCGGAGCCCAGGATGGTGGCCTTGATCGGGAAGGCCACGAAGTCATCGTTGGACATGCCCACCGCGTCCGAGCCCAGGAGGGACACGCGCGGGTGGTACAGCGGCAGGTAGTTGGTTCCGTCCACCAGGACCACCAGGAGCGCCTTGGTCTGCGGCACCGGCGTGGCCGGGATGCGGAACGAGTGGTCCGCCTGGACGGCCGCCGGGCCCGCACCAAAGTAGAGCTGGTAGGTCAGGGCCGTGGCCTGGATGGACTGGAACGTGATCGAGTACGTCACGTCCGGCGTGGTCGCCCGCAGCTTGGCATTCTGCCAACTGCCCTTGATCTCCGGGTCATCACCGTCCCGGCCGAACTCCGGGAGTTCGTCCAACTTGGTATGGCCGATGTTCTCCCAGCCACCGCCCGGCTTGGTCGGGTCGGTGAGGTCCACGGGCTTGTCCGTGTCCGGGTCGGCGATGAAGATGTATCCGCCCGCCGCGACAATCGCGGCGTCGTCAATGAGCGCCATGCAGGGTCTTTCTGTGTTGCAGGGGGCGGGCCGTGACCCGGTAGGTGGCCTGGAACCGGAACAGGTCCGGCCCGGCCGCCGGGGAACCCGTGCGGATCTCCGCCGGGCCGCTCACGTCCTCGAACCGGGACAGGTAGCCGTCGGGCCCGCGGAATTGGTTGCGGCACGCCTCCGCCAGGACCACCCGCGCGACGCGGGCCAGGCTGGAGGCGTCGCGCCGGTCGGTGGCCGCGCACTGCACATCGACCAGGGCCACGTCGATACCGAGCGGGTTGGAGGAGCCGCCGGGCACCCGGCGGGCCACCACCAGCGGGAGCCGGTCGGCCCAGTCGTCGGGCCACAGCACACGGACCATGGCGCCGCTCAGACCGGCGCGGAGCGCGTCGGTCACCAGGGCGTCGACGTCGGGGAGAACCGGCCTCACAGGCCCGCCTCAATGGCGTGGATGCCGGACACCCACGTCAGGCCGTCGCGGGCCCAGTGGCCGTAGTTGATGGCGAATACCGCCGGGTCCTCCAGCGTCACAGTGGAGTCCGTGCGGTTGGTGCAGACCTTGGTGTGGTCGGCCAGGGCCCCGGTGCGCCGGTGCGCCTCGACGACCGCCCGCACCCGGTCCGCGCGGTGCTCCAGCTCGTCCGCCACGGCGTCGCGCACGCCGGGCAGGTGGGCCACGATGCTGTCCAGGTTGGGTTTGACCGTCGCCATGGGATCACCCCCGCTTTCGGATCGTGGCTACGTGGTGGGCCAGGCGGCGGCCCCCGCCGAAGTGCTGGGGCTCGCCGACCACGGCCCAGGTGGCCCCGGCCCACTCGACGCGGGACCAGGGCCCGGCCGGGAGGGACCGGGCGTACACCCGGTACTCGGTGCCGGTCAGATAGCCGGGCTCGCCGCTATCGTCCGTGGTGGAGGGCAGGACGCGGGCCCGGAGGGTCACCGGGGCGCCGGGGCCGGGCTTGGTGCCGCCGTACCCGTCGTCCACGACCACCGTGGGGTACACGGTCACCGTGTCCGGGCCGGAGTCCAGCAGGCTCACAGCGAACCCCCCAGGGACTCCATGGGCACGGCGAAGATGCCGCAGGCGCCGACGGCTGCGCGGACCATCCGGGCCTCACTGTCGGTCAGGCCGGCGCCCACGGGCAGTGACGCGGGAAGCTGGTACTGGTAGCCGCCTTGAAGCTCCGACCGGTACCCCTCCGGGTTGCGGACGCGCCGCTCAGCAGCCGCCAGGGTGACGGCCACCGCGACCTCCGGGGCCCTGGCCGGATCGGGCCAGGCGTCCCCGTAGGCGCGCACGATGGCGGAGGCATCCGCCAACGCGGCCTCCGCCTGCGTGCGCTCCTGGCCGACCAGCTCCCGGCCCAGGCGCCTTTCCAGCGCCGCTATGTCTGCCAGGGGCGTCGTCATACGGCCCGCCTTACGCGCCCGTGGAGGGCTTCGACGGGGCCGTAGCCATGTCCAGCTTGACCGCGCGGACCAGCTTCTTGGCGCTGCCCACCTTGTCAGTCATGACGTTGTAACCGGCGTAGACGTTCAGGATCGAACGGTCCCGCAGCTTGTTCGCGTCGTAGTCGCGAATCCAGCGCATGGCCAGCCCGTTGTACGACTGCGAGGAGCCGGAGGTGACACCGGCCGGGATGGCCGGGGCCCGGGTCGCCAGCACGAACGCGCTGGGGATGAAGCCGTACGCGGCGCGCGGGTTGATGGCGTTGGACACCACCAGGTCGAACCCGGCCAGACGGCCGATGGTCGCCGAGCGGAGCGCGGTGTCCGAACCGGACTTCGAGTGATCGTTGATCCGGCCGGACTTCAGCAGGGCGGTTTCCACGTCCGCGCCGACCAGGAGGGTCCGCCCCTCCTGGGGAACGTTGGCCTTGTTCAGCGCGGCGCGGGCGTCCACGATGGCCAGCCACGGGTCCGCCTCGTCCACCGCCACGGTGTTGGCGTAGTTGGCGCCCTCGATCATGTTCGCCACGCCCGTGTCCACGGCCTTGGCGACCGCGTTGACCTGCGGCTGGAGGATCTGCGAGCCGAAGTCCTTGATGTCCAGCGTCAGTTCCTCGTCCGTGACGCCGACCGCGCTGTAAATGTCCTTGTTGAGCTGGACCGTGATCGAGTCCTCCGCCAGTTCGTCCAGGACAATGTCCGAACTGCGGTCGTTGCGCCACTCGTACTCGCGGGCCGTGGTGGTCGCCGGGATACGAATGGTCACGGTGTCGTTCTTGGCGCCGGTGAAGTCGAAACCGCCACTCGTCCACACCAGGCGGGAGAGAACCATCTCCCGCTCCAGAAGACCGAGGGCCGTAGCCGCGATCTTCTCCGCCTTCAGAAAGCTGTTCGCCATGTGCTCCGCTCAGGGCCGGGGCCCCGGGCCAGCGCACACCGCTTCACCAAAGGCCCTTGGTCAGGAAAGCCCTTGGTTTTGGTGCTACTTGTGCTGCTCTACCGGCGCGCGCGGGGGATGCCGGCCGCCAGCTCCGCCGGGTCGCTGGCCTCCGCCTTGGCCGACGGGTCCAGGCCGCCCCGGCCCATGCCGCCGCCCTGGGCGTGGAGGATTTCCGCCAGCGCCTTGGCGTCCGCCTCGCGGGCGTCCTCGTCCTCACCGCAGATCCGTACGGCCAGCGCGTCCGGCAGGTGGTAGCGGCGGGCCAGGCGTTCGCGGTGCAGGTCTGTTTCCAGCTCCGCCGCCCGGTCGGCCACCGCCTGGAACTCCTCCGGCGTCTTGGCCGCCTTCAGGGCCTCCGCCGTCTCCCGGGCCTTGGTGCGGTAGCGGGCCGCTTCGGCCCGTACCGTCTTCAGCTCCGCACGGAGGGCGTCGGCGTCCAGCTCCTGGCCGTCCTCGCCGTCCTCCGGCTCCGGCGCCTGCTCCTGGCTCTCCGGGTCATCGGACGGAACATGTTCCGTCTGCGCCTCCGGGGTGGCGTCGGTCGCGTCGGGGGTGGGGGTGTCTGCCATGTGGGGGCCTTCCGTCAACGTGATGATTCGATGTGCCGACGCCAGGCCCTCCGGGCCTCCGCACCGGCCATGCCGCGCGTGACCTCCTGCCATTCGCGGTCGTACCGCTTGGCGTCGTCGGTCATGAAGTCGTTCCTGGAGTAGACCGGGACCGTCTGGCAGTGACACCCGTTGTGGTAGCGGGTGAGGTCTTCCAGGGCCACCGGGGGCCGCCGGTTCGCCCGGCGCCGCCCGTCCGGCGACCCGGCAGGCTTGCGCCGCCCGCCACCGGCCGCCGTGGCCCGGCTCGTGTAGATCGCGCCCCGGCTCGCCAGCATGGCGCAGAACGCGCACGGGTTGCCGTCGGTCACGCGGGCCCAGCCGACCACCCGCCGGTCCTCGTTCGATGCCCGGTCGATCAGGTCCCGCCCGGCCCGCAGGGCCTCCCGGTCGGCCGCCATGGCCGCCGTACGCCCGGCCGTCTGCGTGGACTCCTCCAGCTCCTGGAGGAACCCGGCGTCATCCAGCCGCCCGCGTGCCTCCACGGGGGCCTCCTGGGCCCGCTGGGCGGCTTCACGGACGCGTGCCGGGCCCTGGGAGACCAGGGAGGCCACCGCCGCGCGGTCGTGGCGCTCTGCGGGCTCCTCCGGCCAGTCGAACCCCTCCAGGACGATGGCCTGGCCGTCGTCCGGCTCCGGGGTGCGCACGGCCCCGGTCCGGGCCGCCCAGTCCTCCCGCAACTCCCCCAGGGTCGTCGCCTCGCCCACCGCCTCCCCGGACAGGGGCGGGAAGGTGTGCCCGGTCTCCAGGGCCCGGTACAGCCGGTAGAAGGCCGCCGCCTGCTCCCGCGACCGGCGCCGCTCGCCCCGGATGACCGCCAGCACCCACGCCAGCCACGCGGCCCCGGACTCCTCCAGGGAGTGAGGGTTCACGCGCGACCAGTGGGCCAGGCACTGGGCACAGACGGCCGCGCCGATCCGCTCCTGTGCCTGCCAGTGCTCTTCCAGGAGATCCGCGGTGGCTCTACTCACCGTCACCGCCGGCCATGCGCTCCGTGAGCGCCGGAGCGGCCACCACGGCGGACGCCATCCGGTCGGCCATCCGTAGGCCGGGGTCGTCCGCTTCCTGGATCTGCGCCCATTCCTCCACGTCCCGGGCCGTGACGCCGGGGATGCGCGACCACATCGCGCGGGCCGGAACGTCCAGCATCTGCACGGCCTTGCCCAGGGCGTCCACCGTCTGGGCCAGGGAGCGCGATTCGGCGTCCTTCCAGAGGACTTCGGCCCGGGGATCCGGCTCCCCGCCCACGACCGTGGCGCACAGCGACAGGACCAGTTCCCAGGACTCCCCCATGGCGTGCTTGTACTCGTCCACCGCTCGCGACAGGGCCGATTCCGCTGCCGCCAGGGCCTCCGCGCTCAGGTTGACCATGGAGCCGAGGAGGTAATGCGGCGGGGTCTGGGACAGGGCGGCCAGGTGCTTGGTCGCCAGCTCGATGGCGTCCAAAAACCCCGACAACGGAGTTTCGTCTAGCTGGGAGAACTTGGTGTCCGCGTCGGGCGCGACCAGGAAGCGGGAGGCGTCCGCCTGAATGGGGATGACCTGGGGCCGCCCGTTGGCGTCGTAGAGGATTTCCCCGCTCTCCGGGTCACGCCGGAACTCCGGCGCCAGGCCGGAGATCGTCCGGACCTTGAACGACCCGAACGTCTGCGAGATCAACAGGTCGAACACCGTCTGGTTGACCCGATCCTGGATCGGGATCATCGGCTCCACCACGCCCGTGACCCGGCCCTCCAGGTCGATGTCCGGCGCGAACCGGACCACGGGGCACACGGTGAAGCCGTGCGGCCGCGACGCCAGGAGCTGGGGCCCGCCCTTGCCGCCCACGATCAGGTCATGAACGTACGTGGCGTCATACAGCCACGCCCGCGCCTCCACGCCGTCCCGGTCGGGGACGGTCTCCACCTGGAGGGCCCACAGCGGAAGCGCGTCGGCCGCCGGGTCCTCGTACGAGGCGTACAGCAGACGCGGGGACACGCCCCGGATCACCGGCCGGGCCGGGTCCGCAGCATCCGGCAGGACCGTCACGAACGCCTGACCGTAGGCCAACGCGGCCCGGTGGACGGGAGTCTGGCGGGCGTCCATGCGCTGGTCCTGCCAGGCCCGCCACTCCGCCGGGGTCTCCTCCGGCGCCTCGCCATCGCGGCCGGCACTCCGCCGGTACCCGTCCACGGCCATGGCCTGGGACGGTGTTTTGACCAGCAGCGGAAGCCAGTTGGACACGGCACGCTTGGCCAGCAGCTTGTATTCCTCGGTGGCGCTGCGGGGGATGTACGGGCCGTCATGGTCGCCGCGCATGTAGCGGTCGATGCGGTCCAGCCGGTCCCGGTCCGCGCGGAGCCGGGCAAACCCCAACTCCGCGCGTGCCGTCGGGGAGACAGTCGTGATGGTCAAGCGCTCCCCTTCGGGGCCTAGAAGAAGTACACGGCCCCGGACCGTTCGGCGGGCCGGGTCTTGCCGGATTCGATGAGCCGGTGGCGCGCGAGGTCGGCCAGCAGCGTGGCCGCGTACGCGTCGATCTTGTGCGCGGACTCGCGGCTGGACTTGCCGAAACTCAGGCCGTACCGGTTGATCCGGCGGCGGGCGTTCAGCACGTGACGGCGCAGCGTCCGCCCCAGAGGAAACGTTTCTCCAGACCCCGGGTGCCGGAGCTGTCCGTCCTCGATGGCGGCCACCAACCGTTCGTTGGCCAGGGTCAGTTCCTGGAGGCCGCCGCGCATGTCCCGGCCCACGGCCGAATGCGCAGATGCCTTGATGACCAGGCGGTCCCGGTAGTCCTCGCTCCAGGCATCCACATAGGACTCCCACAGCGCCACGTCCGCGTGGAACGCCTGCACGTCGTAGCGCTCCAGAGCGTTGCGGACCGCACCGTCCACGGCCTGGCGGTCCACCTGCCAACCGTCACCGGCCGGGCCGTCGGGCTTCTCCCACACGCCCAGGGGCACCACCAGGCGGTCCCGCACGCGAACAGCCACCAGGGCCGTAGCGTCATCGGTCCGCCCGCCGTCGAACCCCAGGGTCACGGCGTCGCCGTCCTCCAGGTGGTCATCCACCGCGCACGCGTCCCAGTCCTCCGGGGCAATGAGCTGATCCTCAGCCGTCACCAACTGATTGAGGAACATGCGCTGCGACCGCGAGCGCGGCATATGGCCGGAGTAGATCGTGGAGACGATCCACTCCACATCCAGCCAGTCCGCGTCACCCCGGGCCGCGAGGATGCCGGCCCTTAGCTGGTCCGGGTCCGCCAGGTCCACCGGCGGGGCCTCCACGGAGTCGTAATACAGGCCGGAATCCCGGCTCTTGCCCTCCGCGAACTTCGACCAGGCGTGCCAGGTCTGTTCCGCCACGGAGTCCTCGCCCGGCAAAGGGGCGTTGGTGATCTCCATGGTCCGGGCGCCGCCGCCCCGGCTCTTGCCGACGTTGCCCGCGATGGTCATCGCCATCTCGTGGCCGCCGTTGGACGAGATCCAGTGATGGGTCTCGTTCATCACCACAAAAGTGGATCAGTAATCGGCCGCCCTCCAGCGCACGCGGTGAGCTGGTGACGGCCTCAATCACCCCGCCTCCGGCGGAGTAGATGATTTCCTTGCCCAGGTCGATGCCGTACGCCGCGATGGCCTCCGGGGAGAACATCCCCGGGAACAGACGCATGGTGTTGCGGGTCTGGTCCTTGCTGACCGCACACACCTGAACCCACGGGGCCGGGTGGGGAACCGCGATCGGGGTTCCGTCCTCGCGCCAACCGCCGAAGCGGCACGGACCGGCGAATTCGACGGCGCACAGCGACGCCAGGAACGGGTCCTTCCCCCAGCCCTTCAAGCGCCGGACGGTGCCCTGGCGCCGGACGAACTCCCCGCGGTCGTTGATCTCGAACCAGCGGAGGACGATGCGGACCTGTTCCGGCGTGTACCGCCAGGGCTGGCCCGCGTCGGGGCCGTCCGGCTGAAGGAGGTAGCGGGAGGTCCACAGGAGCACGTCCCACCCCAGGGTCCGTGTCGGGTCCGGCACGGTATCCGGCCACGTACGGACCGGTTCTAGCGTTTGGGCTGGCAAGGCATCACCTCCCCTCAACTTCCGGGGAGTGATGCCACTCCGCCTACTTGCCTCCGGCCGCCCGCCGGTAGGTCTCCATGAGCGTCACGCGGGCCGCCTCCGCCGGGTCCTCCCCGGCGTCCTCCCGCTCCAGCTCCACACGGGCCCGCCGTCGGGCGCCCTCCGTGGTCAGGAGGTCTGTCATCGCGGACATGACCGCCTGGAAGAGCTGGGCACTGAACTTGCCCTGGCCCAGGTTGCGGCTCATGGCCTCCGCCACGTACACAGCCGTGAGCCAATCCGACTGCTCGTAGAACTGGGCCTGGCCGGAGTCCTTCAGGCTCTGAAACCACCGCTTCGCGATGGGGTGCCAGTCACCGGAGGCCCGGGGGATGGCCGGGGCCTTACCGGCCTCCGCCTTCACCAGGGCCGGGCCGTCCGGCTCATTGCGCCTGCGGCGCTGGTCCGACCGTTTGGGCACGGGGCCGGGCATCGCTTCCCCCTCCGGGTGTCTGGAGGGGGCCGCCGACGCGTCACACCCCCGTGATCTCCTCGAACGTGATGGCCTGCTTCCGGGCCGACACCACCCGCCGGTCCGGGTCCAGCTCCACCACATCCTTCAGCGCGCGAACCATGGCGGCCTCCGCGTCGGCGTACGCCGCGCTGGTCACCAGCCGCAGGTCATACGCATCTGAACCCGGCGCCGTCGCGCACTGGACGCGGATCTGGATGTCTGCCACTTGAACCCCTCCCAGGGCGACTACAGAACGAGCCGCCAGACGAGCATTCAGGCTGGTCAGGCCGCTACCGGCCGTGATCAGCGCTCCCCCTGGCGGACCTTGGAACCCGTACAGAAACAGAGCCGCTATCACGCTTCGGTCTTCCGGCCCGGCCGAAGGGGGTCACCCCCCAGGGCGAAACGGACATGCCGGGCGCCGCGGCCTCCGCGTAGTTCTCACGCTGGATGCAGAGCGAGACGAAGACGGCTGAGCACTCAGCCCAGGTCACCCGGATGCCGACGCTCCGGCCTCCGCCGGGACGGGCGCCGCCGACGTGCCGCAGCGCCCTCCGCACTGGACTTCCGCGCGTGATGCCACCAGCACAGAGCCTGAAGGTTCGCCACGTCGTGGTCGTCACCCGGGACGATGTGGTCCACCTCCGTGGCCGGTGCCGTGCACCGCGTACCCGCGTCCCGCAGGACACCACGGCACTGGAAGCCATCACGCTTCAACACGGACAGGCGACGGACCGGCCAGTCAGCCGGAAGGCGCGAACGCCGATCACTGCCTTGCCAGGCCACAGTCCCCCACGAGCCACCCGACGGAACATGTTCCGTCCGCCTCTAAATAACTAACCAATTAACCTGTGAGCTGCACAAACACCCTCACAGGGCTTGCTTGCCTTTGACTTAACAGTGGTGTTTAAATGCCGGGCTCGCCCCGCGTACGGTGACGCAGGTGACGCACTTTCCGGCTATCCCTCTGGCTGTACCCCCGTCGAGGAACACTAGAGGGGCCACGCCCCCGCCTACGCGGGGATGACGGCACGCTGGCGCAGTGTCGGGCCGAGAGGCCGGGTTCACCCCCGTGTACACGGAGGGGACCCGGCAACCCACAAGGGCGGCACCGACTCACGTGAGGCACCGACTCACGTGAGGCACTGAGTCACGAGACTCACTGCCTCATGTGAGGTAGTGACGACCAAGCCACCACCACCCCACCGCCTAACGTTTGGCGGTGGCCCACCGGCCGGCAGGTGCGACCGCACCCAAGGACAAGAGCACCGCCTAACTTTCGGGGGTGCCCCGGCCGGGCGGGCGGCCGGGCGACAAGCGCCGCCACCTCTTAAGAGGTGACCGCGACCTGGTGTTGCGACGCGCACCTGAAGGATGTGAACTCCATGTCCCGATGTGCAGGTGAGCATCCAGGCTTGGCCAGTCCGGAATCCAAAACTTGGAAGGTCGAGAGTCCAAGACTTGGAAGGTCGGGTGTCCAGGCTCGCCTACCAGCAGGTTTGCCAACTCCACTGCACCCACGGAAGACTCACCCCACACACGCAGCCCAGCTATGGGTACGCGCAGAAGGGTCATGCCTTGAATCAGTCAACTCCACCCACGCGTCCTTGGTTTGAGCTTCGCATGGGCAACGTCCGCCTCACCGCCGGGAAGGTACCGGCTCGTTTCATCGCCGGGGCAATAGGCGCTGGCCTAGGCGCACTGGGCACCCTGGCCGCCTGGTGGGCGGACCACCGCTAGGTGGTCCTGTGTAAGCGACCCCGGCCGGAATCGAACTGGCAACCACCCGATCGACAGTCGGGCGCTCTGTCCATTGAGCTACGGGGTCACGCTCAACCCCCGCGCGGCATCCCGGAGGAGAGAGCGGGGCGCGCGGGAGGAGCTGAACAGGCGGGGCACTCTCGCCTCCACGTCAGACGCTGGAGTCCGCAGCGCGGAACCTGCCTGTATATGCATTAACTGGGGGCCGTGACACCCTCGTTCGCCGTCGGCCGGGCCACTCCACGGGCGAGGGCACAAAAAGTGACCTCCGGTCCTACTTCCTCTAACCCCTACATGAGAAAGAAGGTATGAAGGGCGGATTTCTGACCCCCTACCGTCACACTCCGCCTTGCCGGCCGTCACGCAACGCAAGAGAGGGTCGGATCTTCGCGAGTCCGACCCTCTCAGGGTGTGGCGTACGCCACTCATCTACGCAGCGGTATCCAGCCCCTCCGCCATGATCTCACTGCGGACTACCTGGACCGTGGCAATCTCGTCCGTGGTCGCACTGGGATCGTCCACCCAGAACGGGGTCAACCTTTTCAGGATGGGCGTCCGGTCCCCCTGCCTCTTGGCGGGCGCAATCGTGACTCGGGGAAGTGCGCACCGGATCAACTCGCGTCGCTCATCCAGTGGCGAAGCCTGCCAAATCTCCTGAAGAGTCTCCGGTTCAGCCAGAAGGGCTGTAAGGTCCGAACCCTTCGACAGCTCCTCCCGCTCCGCCTCCAACGCGGCTTGAATCTTCTCCTGTTGTTCACGCAGGTTGGCGTATCGCTCCTCCGGCAGCTTTCCTCGAACATAGTGGTCGTGGTCCAGCTTGGACATTCGGGCCTTCACCGCGTCCAGCTCCGCCACGATCTCCTTGCGACGGGCGTCCTTCTCCGGGTCCTTGATGGACACCCATCGGCGCGCAATGGCGTCCAGGGCCGCGTCTCCCGGCTCCAAGGCGGAGACGTGGGACCACCACATGGCGATCACTGCTTCGTCCACACGCTTCCGCAGCGTGATGACACCCAGACATGCCGCCTTGCCCTGACGGGACCACATTCGGCAGTGGTACCGACCGCCACGGCCCAACATGCCACCGCCCTCCATCGGACCATCACACCGACCACACCGGAGAGTTTCTGTCAAAACGTACTCCGGCGGTCGCTTTCCACGCCCTTCGGGCCTTGTACGAGACGCCAACTTGGCCTCGATGATGATCCGTTCGCCCTTGGTGATGACGCCCGGACCGACACTTACCGTTCGGCCCTTGTCATCCACATATGCGCGCCCATGGTGCTTCCACCGACCGGTGGGGTTCCCATGCTCGTCCATGATGCGCTCGCGGTCCGGAAGCAACCCGGCCCACAACGGCGAATGGGCCAGTTTGGCCACCGTCGTGGCGGACCACATCTTGCCGTTGCGAGTCCGAATGCCCTCCGCATTCAGTCGGTGCGCCACCTTCCGTGCGGACTGGCCATTCAGCAGCGGAACCGCGATCTTCTCTCGCGCAATCAGGTATTCGTCGCACCTGTGCCGGACGCGGCCCTTGTGGTCGGGGTCCCGCTCCAGGCCGTACGGGGCAATGCCTCCTTGCCACTCCCCCAAAGCCTTGTGCGCGTCCTTGCCCTCCTGGGTCCGCCATGCAATGTCTTGGGCCTCTTCCCGGGCCCTCTCCGCCAGCACAGCGAAGATGATTCGTTGCCCCGGGACGCTGGAGTCCAGGCCCTCCTTGACGACGCGGAGCCTAGCCCTCCGCTTATCCAGTTCGTCCAGCATGGACCCCACAGTCCCCATACCGCGCCGGTCGAATCGGTCCAGCTTTCGGACATACAGCGTCTTCGAATGGCCTTCGAGCACGGCCCGCATGGCCGCCTCCAGCTCATTTCGCCGGACATACGCTTTGGACGCGCTCCGCTGCTCCCACCACACGGCGCGGACCTTGCGGTCCTCCCGGTGGGCAGCCTCCACCATGTCCCATGCGTGTTTCGTAAGGGTGGCCAGGTCCTCTTTCGGCTTGGACCGTCGGACATAGATGTCCGCCAGGTCCTCCGGCCGGCACCCCGCCACATCATCAATGAACTGGGTCAGATCGATGCCCGGAACCTGGGACGTTCCCGGGTTTTCCGGCGCGGTCGCCAGTCGCTCAATCGTTGCAATGCTCACTCTGTAGGCCCTCCGCCCAGGGCCCACACCGTTCTAGGGGCCGCTGGGTGCGTCTACTGGGGAACGTGACAGTTGCAAGTCGCACGACGTGGCGTGCGGGACGAAGACGTTGAGGAGGCCGGAGCCGCCGTCGGCGACGTCGCGGAGGAAGGCGGCGCAGTCATCGGTGATGTCGGCGACGGTTTCCTTGGTGCCGGTGGTCAGGTCCAGGGTCCGGGTCGTGAATGCGGTACTCATGGGTCCATTTTCGTACGGATGGTGTCCCGATCCGCGCAGATTCGTGTCCGCTGTACGCGCAACGCCCGCGCAACAATGGTCCAGCAGGCGAGACGGTGTTTGCCCCTTCTCCAGGCGCGCCGCTACGTTCAGCGACATGTCTACGTCAGCCCGGCTCACCACGCGCGGTCACATCGACCTGCTGCGGGTGGCGTCCTCCGCGTGTCGCGGCGGTTGTTGAGGTTGCCGGTGCGGCCGGGACCACTGTCCGGCTGAGCGTTTCGCGTCGCTGACGTCGTGTCGAGTTCGACGTCGTCTTCTTTTGTTTCTTTCGTGCTGGGGCCGGCGTGCCCTGTCCTGGGTTGGGCCAAGCGTGGTCCCGACCTGTTCCCAGCACGTTTCCCCGCCCATCGCTGGGTGTCAGGGGGCGCGCGCCGTCTCCTGACTGAATTTCTGACTTTGGAGCGTTCATGAGTGTTGAGCAGGTGGTGGCCGGCCCTGTGCAGTCCGGCGTACCGCCGTCGGAAGCCGGGCGGGATACGGCCGCACCGTCTCGTACCGGGCCGGACCTGGTCCCCGTCGTACCCGTGTCGGCCCGGCGCCGGAGCATGCCGCGGTGGCTGCGCCGGGCCGTGGTACCGGTGCTGCTGCTCGTGCTGTGGCAGGTGCTGAGTGCGAGTGGGGTACTGGAGAGTGACATCCTCGCCTCGCCGGGGACCATCGCCCGTACGGCGGAGACGCTGGTGAGCGATGGGACGCTGCCCTCGGCGATGTTCGTGTCGCTGCAACGGGTCGCCGTCGGGTTGGTGGTGGGTGCGGTCGCCGGGGTGGTGTTGGCGCTGACGTCCGGGCTCTCGCGGCTGGGTGAGGATCTGGTGGATCCCGTCGTGCAGATGCTGCGGTCTGTGCCGTGGGTGGGTGTGGTCCCGCTGTTCATCATCTGGCTGGGCATCGGCGAGGCACCGAAGATCGCACTGATTTCGCTCGGTGTGGCGTTCCACCTGTATCTGAATGTGTACGCCGGGATCAGGGGCGTGGACGCGCAGTTGGTGGAGGCCGGTACCTCGCTGGGGCTCGGTCGCTGGGGACTGATCCGGCATGTCGTGTTGCCGGGTGCGCTGCCGGGGGCCATGACCGGGCTGCGGTATTCGCTGGCCACGGCCTGGCTCGCGCTCGTTTTCGGTGAGCAGGTCAATGCCGATGACGGGCTCGGGTTCCTGATGAACCAGGCCCGCGAGTTCTTCCGTACCGACGTGATCGTCGTCTGCCTGGTGGTGTACGCGGCCCTCGGGCTGCTCGCCGACTTCATCGTCCGCACTCTGGAAAGGCTGCTGCTGCAATGGCGACCGACGTTCACCGGACAGTAGGGGCAGGGGCAGAAGTAGGGGTAGGGGCGGGAATAGGGGTAGGGGGCTCGTGCGCCTTGGAGGGTGCTGCCGTGCGGGTGCGGGGGCTCGGGCGTGCCTTCGGGGGCCGGGCCGTCATCGATGGGCTGCGGCTGGATGTGGCGCCGGGTGAGTTCGTGGCGTTGCTCGGGCGGAGTGGATGCGGCAAGTCGACGCTGTTGCGGGTGCTCGCCGGGCTGGACCGGGAGATCGAGGGGCAGGTGCTGGTGCCGCGGCGCAAGGCCGTCGCCTTCCAGGCGCCTCGGCTGATGCCGTGGAAGCGGGTGTGGCGCAATGTCCTGCTCGGGCTGCCGGGCACCCCTGAACGCGACGTCGCGGAGCGGGCTCTGGCTGAGGTGGGGCTGGGGCATCGTACGGACGCCTGGCCCAAGACGTTGTCCGGCGGCGAGGCGCAGCGGGCGTCCCTGGCCCGCGCGCTGGTCCGCGAGCCCGACCTGCTGCTGCTGGACGAGCCGTTCGGCGCGCTGGACGCGCTGACGCGTATCACGGCGCAGAAGCTGGTGGCCGAGCTGTGGCAGGAACGTGGTTGTGCGGTGCTGCTCGTCACCCATGACGTGGAGGAAGCGCTGCTGCTCGCCGATCGCGTGCTGGTGATGGAGGGTGGCGTGATCGCGTACGAGAGTGAGGTGGGCCTGCCGCGTCCGCGTGAGGTCGCCGATTCACGGTTCGCCGCGCTGCGCGCCCGGTTGCTGGACCGCCTGGGAGCTTCCCCGACGTCGACGTTCGAAGAAGTGAAGGCGGAGGAGAAGGAGAAGGCAGCGGGGTGGGGGGCGCATGGGAACGCGTAAGCAGCCGCATCCGTCCGCTTCGCGCCGCCGCTCGTCGGCCGCCCCGCTGCTCGCCCTTCTTCTGGCCCCCCTCCTGCTGTCGCTCGCCGCGTGCGGTGGGGCGTCCCGCGCCGATGGTTCGGGGAGCGGGGGCGGGAAGCGTGGCGGGACCGACGGTAAGGGGTCGGTGACGCTCAACGTCGGTGATCAGAAGGGTGGTTCGGAGGCGGTTCTGCGGGCGGCCGGGGAGTTGAAGAACCTCCCGTACCGGATTCAGTGGTCGACCTTCACCTCGGGACCACCGCTGCTGGAGGCGGTCAACGCCGGGGCCGTGGACATCGGCGGGGTCGGCAACACACCGCCTGTCTTCGCCGCCGCCGCGAACTCCAAGTTCAAGGTGATCGCGGCGACGCACGGCTCGTCCGCGGGCGAGACGGTCCTGGTGAAGAAGGACTCGCCGGTCACGCGGCCCGCCGAGCTGAAGGGGAAGTCGATCGCGGTGGCGCAGGGCAGTTCCGCGCACTACCAGCTCGTGGCCTCCCTGAAGAAGGCCGGCCTGTCGCCGAAGGACGTGACGCTGAACCTCCTCCAGCCCGCCGACGCGCTGGCCGCGTTCAGCCGCGGCAGGGTCGACGCCTGGGCGGTGTGGGATCCGTACACCTCGCAGGCCCTCGACCAGACCGACGCCCGGGTCCTGACCACCGGCGAGGGCGTCGTCAACGGCCTCAGTTTCCAGGTCGCCGCGCCCGCCGCCCTGGAGGACGGCAAGAAGTCGGCGGCGCTCAAGGACTACGTGGACCGGCTGCGGCGAGCGCAGGACTGGGTCCACCGGCATCCGGACGCCTGGGCGAAGGTCTGGGCCGAGGAGACCGGGCTGCCCCGGGACGTGGCACTGGCGGCGGTCAAGCGGACGCGCGGTACGGCGGTGACGGTGGCCCTGGACCGGCCGGCCGTCGCCTCCGAGCAGCAGATCGCCGACACCTTCGCCGCGCTGAAGCTGATCCCCGGCCGCTTCGACTTCTCGTCCTTCGTCGACACCCGTTTCAACGGCGGCCTGCCGCCGTCGAGCACGGCGCCGCGTGGCTACGGCGGCATCCATGACTCTGACGACACCCACGGTTTTGACGGCACCCATGGCTCCGGCGGCACCGATGGCTCTCAAGGAAAGGCCGGCTGAACACCGTGACCGTGCATCTTCATTGGTTCCTGCCGACCGGTGGCGACGGGCGCACCCTCGTCGACCGGCATGCGTACACCGACGGCGGCGTCCGGCGCGACCGCATCACCCCGGTCAGCGGCGTACGGGCACCCGACATCGAGTACCTGGCGCAGATCGCGAAGGCCGCCGAGCAGCTGGGCTTCGAGGCGGTCCTCACGCCGACGGGGACGTGGTGCGAGGACGCCTGGCTGACGACGGCGGCGCTCACCCAGGTCACCGCCCGGCTGAAGTTCCTGGTGGCCTTCCGGCCGGGGGTGATCTCGCCGGTGCTGGCGGCGCAGATGGCCGCCACGTACCAGCGGATCTCCGGGGGCCGGCTGCTGCTGAACGTGGTGACCGGTGGGGACTCCACCGAGCAGCGGCGGTTCGGTGACGCGCTGGACCACGACCGGCGCTATGCCCGTACGGACGAGTTTCTGCAGGTGGTACGGGGTGTGTGGGGCGGCGTTCCGTTCGACTTCCACGGGGAGCACTACCAGGTGGAGGGCGGCTTGACCGCGCTGCCGCCGGACCCGCTCCCGGAGATCTTCTTCGGTGGTTCGTCGGCGGCCGCCGGGCCGGTCGCCGCCCGCAACGTCGATGTGTACCTCACCTGGGGCGAGCCGCCCGAGCAGGTCAGACAGAAGATCGACTGGATCGCGGGCCTCGCCGCGCGGGAGGGCCGTACGGTCCGTTTCGGCATCCGGCTGCACACCATCTCGCGCGACTCGGCGAAGGACGCGTGGGCCACGGCGGACCGGCTGCTGGGCGATCTGGACCCGGACACCGTGGCCGCCGCGCAGCAGGCGCTGGGCAAGAGCGAGTCGGTCGGTCAGCAGCGGATGCTGGCCCTGCACGGCGGCTCCCGGGACAAGCTGGAGATCGCCCCGAATCTGTGGGCGGGTGTCGGCCTCGTACGCGGCGGGGCGGGAACGGCGCTGGTCGGCAGCCATGCGGAGGTGGCCGACCGGATCGAGGAATACCACTCCCTCGGCATCGAGCACTTCGTGCTGTCCGGCTACCCGCACCTGGAGGAGGCCTACTGGTTCGGCGAGGGCGTACGCCCTGAGCTGGCCGCACGCGGCCTGCTGCCGGCCGGGCCCGATGCCCTGACCGGCGTACCGGCGGCCGGCGGGCATCCGGCCTCGGCACCGGGCGGGCATCCGGCTTCGGCACCGGGCGGGGCGCCGCTGCTGGTGGCAGGGGGCCGCTGAGGGGCCGAGAGGGGACGGCCCGTGGCTCGGAAGATTTCGACCCTCGCCCTGGTTGGTAGAAACATGAACTACACCGGGGTGCGGGAGATCGAGGTCGTGGTGGCCGGTGCCGGGCAGGCGGGCCTGGCCGCCGCCTTCCATCTGCGGCGGGTGGGGTACGTACCCGACCGGGACTTCGTCGTACTGGACCACGCGCCGCGGCCGGGCGGCGCATGGCAGTTCCGCTGGCCCACCCTGACGTACGGGAAGGTCCACGGCATGCACGCGCTGCCCGGCATGGAGCTGACCGGCGCCGATCCGGACCGCCCGTCCTCCGAGGTGATCGGCGCGTACTTCGACGCGTACGAGCACACCTTCGGGCTGCGGGTGCACCGTCCGGTGGACGTCCGGGTGGTGCGGGATGGCACGGAAGGTATGGGAGCTATGGGAGGTGCGGAAGGTACGGGAGGCACCGGCGGGCGGCTCCTGGTGGAGACGTCGGAAGGTACGTACGCCACCCGGGCCCTGATCAACGCGACCGGCACCTGGGACCGGCCCTTCTGGCCGCGCTTCCCCGGCCAGGACGTCTTCCGCGGCCGGCAGCTGCACAGCTCCGCGTACCGGGGGCCGCAGGAATTCGCGGGACAGCGCGTGATCGTCGTCGGCGGCGGCACCTCGGCCGTACAGCAGCTGCTGGAGATCGCCGAGGTCGCCGCGGGTACCGCCTGGGTGACCCGCCGGCCGCCGCTCTTCCGCGAGGGCCCGTTCGACGAGCAGCAGGGCCGGGCGGCCGTCGCGCGCGTCGAGGAACGGGTCCGGGAGGGGCTGCCACCGCAGAGCGTGGTGTCCGTTACGGGCCTGCCGATGACACAGGCGATGCGGCAGGCGCGCGAACGCGGGGTGCTGGAGCGGCTGCCGCTGTTCGACCGGCTCACCGAGACCGGCGCCCACTGGCCGGCGGGCGTCCGCGATGACGGCGTGACCAGCATCGACGCCGACACCATCCTCTACGCCACCGGCTTCCGCCCCGCCCTGGACCACTTGGCCCCGCTCCGCCTGCGCGAACCGGGCGGCGGCATTCGCCTGGACGGCACGCGTACCGTACGCGATCCCCGCATCCACCTCGTCGGCTACGGCCCGTCCGCCAGCACCATCGGCGCCAACCGCGCCGGCCGCGCAGCCGTACGCGGCATCCGGCAACTGCTGCAACCGGACGCGTTGCCGCCCCAGCGGACAGCGGGTACAGGTCAGCGTGGCTCGGTGGACGACTTCGTGTCCCGCGCGCCGAGGGCCGCGATGCCTGCGCGGACCGCCGTCGCCGTCTCGTCGAGCAGGTGACGTTCGTGCACCCGCCCGTCCACCTCGATGCGGAACGGGTCTCCCTCGAAGCGGGGGAAGACATGCAGATGGACGTGGAAGACCTCCTGGGAGGCCGCCTCGCCATCGGCCAGGAAGAGGTTGACTCCTTCGCAGCGCAGGCCCGAGAGCCGTAGCGCGCGTCCGAGCCGGTGCGCTGCCGACCAGACCCGTATGCCGGTGGCTTCCCGGAGGTCCTGCAGGCCCTCCGCATGGGACTTCGGAATGACGAGCAGGTGCCCCGGGGTCACGGGCTGGATGTCCATGAACGCGATGACCCACTCGTCCTCGAAGACGATGCTTGCTTCCGCCTGACCTCGCGCGATCGCGCAGAAGATACATCCGCCGGGCAGCAACCGTCCCTCCCCTTCCGCTCTGGAATGCGTCGTGCGCCCTTTGGCAGCCAGACAGCTTGCAGCAGTTGTGCCGTCTCTGCGGGGTGGTTGGGCCCGCCGTCAGGGGTCCGTGCACTCGGGAAGGTGACTTCGGTGCGTAACGCCGGGCGGCCTCCTCGGCCTGCGGCTATCAAGGCAGCGACGGCGCGCGCGGCGACGTACCGCTGAGGGCAGCGCGTGGCCGCGGAGGGTCAGGACGGTGGAGCCGGCCAGGCCGCCGTTGAGGACGTCGAGGGCTCCGCGGACCGCGTCCTGAGCCGGCTGCGCGCGGAACGCGCCGAGGTGGCGCCCGGCCATCTGATCCCGAGCCGGGTCATCCCGGTGTCCGGGTTCGAGCACACCCACACCGCTAAGGTCGACCGGAACGCCACCCGCGACCGCCATCTGCGCTGACGCGCCCGTCCGCCCCTCGCACCCCGCCCTCCCCCGTCCGGACATCCCTGGAGAGGCCCCTTGCCCGTCGGTATGTTCACGCCCGCCGCAGCGCCGGCGGCCGTACCCGAACCCGACTGCCGGAGCGCCTGGCGCTACCTGTGGTGGCTGGTCCGGGTCCGCCCGTGGCCCATGATCCTCGGCGCGGTGCTCGGCGCGCTGTGGATGCTCCCGCTCGCGTTACTGCCGCTCGTCGTCGGGCGGGCCATCGACGACGGCATCCGCGCGTCGTCGACCACGGCCCTCCTCGGCTGGAGCGCGGTGATCCTGGCCCTGTCCGGCGTACAGGTCGCCGCGGGAGCCGGGCTGATCCAGGCCGCGGTGGGCGGTGAGACGCACGCCGTGTCCCTCACCCACCGGGTGCTGACCCGGCACGTGACCCGGCTCGGCGCCTCCCTGCGGTACCAGACCCGTACCGGTGATGTGGTGACCATCGCCGCCGGTGACGCCCAGAGCATCGGCCACGCCTTCGAAGTCATCGGCAGGTCGTCCGGCGCGGTCTTCTCCTTCGTCCTGATCGCCCTCACCCTGACGTTCACCTCCCCCCTGCTCGGCGTGGTGGTCCTGGTCAGCGTCCCGGCCGCGCTGCTGGGCATCGGCCCCCTGCTGCGGCCGCTGCAGCGCCGCAACGAGGAGCAGCGCGACCAGCTGGGCACCGCCACCGCGCAGGCCGGGGACATCGTCGCGGGCCTGCGCATCCTGCGGGGCATCGGCGGCGAGCGGAGGTTCACGGCCCGGTTCACCCGGACCAGCCAGGACGTACGCCGTGCCGGGGAGGCCGCGGGGCGGATGGAGGCGTGGCTCAGCGCGGCCGGGGTGTTCCTGCCGGGGCTGGTCACCGTCCTGGTCGCCTGGCTCGGTGCGCGGCTCGCCATCTCCGGCGTGATCACGCCCGGTGAACTCGTCGCGTTCTACGGGGCGTCCTCCTTCCTCGCCGTGCCCGTGAGCACCGCGACGGAGGCCGTGGAGTCGATCAGCCTGGCCCATGTGGCGGCCGGGCGGGTCTGCCGGTTCCTGCGGCTGAGCCCGCAGCCCGCGCAGCCCGACGCCCCGCTGCCGCTGCCGCCCGGCCCCCTCGCCCTCACGGACGAGGCCACCGGGATGTGCGCGGCCGCCGGGCAGCTGACGGTGATCGCCGCCACCGGCGAGTACGCGACGAGCACCGCCGCCCGCCTCACCCGCTACGGCCCGCCCGTACCGGACAGCAGGGCCCGGGTGGCGGACGTCCCCGTCGACCGGGCGGACCTCGCCGAACTGCGGCGGCGCGTCCTGCTGTGCGGACACACCGACACCATCTTCAGCGGCACCCTGCGCTCCGAACTCTCCTGCGGGGGCGATCACTCGGACGAAGTGCTGCGCGACGCCCTGTACGCCGCGGCCGCCGGCGACGTCCTCGACGCGCTGCCGCACGGCCTTGACACCCCACTCTCGGAAGGCGGCCGCTCCCTGTCCGGCGGCCAGCGTCAACGCCTGCTGCTCGCCCGGGCCCTGGTGGCCGACCCCGACCTCATGGTGCTCGACGAGCCCACCTCGGCCGTGGACGCCTCCACCGAGGCGCAGATCGTACGGCGGGTGGCGCGCCACCGGGCAGGGCGGACCACCGTCGTCTTCACCAAGAGCCCGCTGTGGATGAACGCGGCCGACACCGTGCACCGGCCCGCTCCGGACGGGGACGACGGCACCGGCACACGGGCTCCGCACCCACAGGAACAGCCACAGCCACCAACTCCCCAGCAGGCGGCAGCGCCCCACGAACGGACAGCGGAGCACACGGCCTCATGACCACCCGGACCACCTCCCCCGCCCCCGCACCGGCCCCAGCCACCTCGCCACAGGACGACCACGCCCCGACAGCCCGCCTGCCACTGGCCCAACAGCAGGACGTGGCACAGTGGTTCCGGAACTTCGCCCGCGCGAACCGGGGCCGCATCACCCTGATGCTCACACTCTTCGGCCTCTCCCTGACCGCGAGCCTGGTCACCCCACGGCTCCTCGGCCATCTGGTGGAGTCCGTCCAGCAAGGCACCACGGCCGTCCGCGTCGACGTCCTCGCGCTGCTCTTCGTGGCGGCGCTCACCGTACAGGCGCTGCTGTCCCGCTTCGCGATGGTCCATACGACCCTGCTCGGCGAGAAGGTGCTCGCCCGGACCCGGGAGAACTTCGTCCGGCGTGTGGTCGGGCTGCCCCTGGACACGGTGGAGAACGTCGGCACCGGCGATCTGCTGAGCCGGTCCACCTCGGACGTGGACCGGCTCAACGAAGGCATCCGGCTGGCGATTCCGCGGATGGTGATGGCAGCCGTCGCGCTGGTCCTCAGCGTGGTCGCGATGCTGCTCACCTCGCCGCTGCTCACGCTCGGCCTGCTGGCCGGGGTGCCATTCGCGGTGCTGTCCACGTGGTGGTACCGGCCGCGGGCCGACCGTGCGTACGAGAAGTACCTCGCCGACGAGGCCGAGGTGCTCGCCAGCACCCACGAGACCGTGGTGGGCGCCTCGTCCGTCGAGGCGTTCGGGCTCGCCGGCCGGCGCCTGGAGCACCACAGCAAGGCGGTGAGCCGGGTGGTGCGCGACCGGCAGCACACCACCTGGCTGCAGACGATCTGGTACCCGAGCCTGGACCTGGCCACCATGATCCCGATGGCGGTCACGCTGCTGATCGGCGGATACGCCTATCACCGCGGCGCGGTCGGACTGGCCGGGCTGACCGCCGTGATGCTCTACGTCCAGGGCCTGGCCGGGCCCCTGAACGAACTTCTGACCTGGACGGACGAACTGCAGATCGGCAACGCCGCGCTCAAGCGCATCCTGGGCGTCGACCGGCTGCCCGCGGAACGCACCGGCACCGGTGCCGTACCGCGCGGGCGCCGGATCACGCTGCGCGGAGTGCACTTCGGTTACGACCGGCAGCGGGAGATCCTGCACGGCATCGACCTGGACATCACGCCCGGGGAACGGATCGCGGTGGTGGGCACCTCCGGCGCGGGCAAGTCCACGCTGGGCAAGCTCGCCGGAGTGCACCACCCCACCGCGGGCACCGTGGAGATCGGCGGGGTGCCGACCCCCGACCTGTCCATCGGGACGCTGCGCCGCGAGGTGGCCCTGGTGACCCAGGAGCACCATGTCTTCAGTGGCACCGTACGGGACAACCTCGCCCTACCGGAGAAGCCGCTCCCCGAGGACCCGCCGGACAAGAGACCGCTCCTCACGAAGCCGCTTCCCGAGAGCGCGCCCGAGGACGACCGGAGCGAGTGGGCGGACGCCGAACTGTGGGCGGCGCTGGCCGCCGTCGCCCTGGACACCTGGGTGCGGGAGCTGCCCGACGGGCTCGACACCCGTATCGGCCCCGACGAGACCGACGTCCCCGCGGCGGCCGCCCAGCAGCTCGCCCTCGCCCGGCTGGTCCTCGCCGATCCGCACACCCTGGTCCTGGACGAGGCCACCGCGCTCATGGACACCTCGGCCCACCGGCACGTGGAGCAGTCGATGGCCGCGCTCCTCGCGGGCCGCTCCGTGATCTCCATCGTGCACCGGCTCGATTCCGTCCAGGACGCCGACCGGATCGCCGTGATGGACGGCGGCCGCATCGTCGAACTCGGCGACCACCGTGATCTCCTCGCGGCACAGGGCGCCTACGCCGAACTGTGGTCGTCGTGGAACGCGGCGCGTTGAGGCCGTACGAGTCACCCGCCATCCCCGGCGCCCCGGCTGCAGAAAGGATTCCCCTCCCCGTGACCACCCCCTTGAACGCGGCCGGGCCATCGATCGCGGACGAAACCGCCGACCTCCTCGCACGGGCCTCGGCCGCGCTGGGCGTGCGGCTGCCGCGGACCGCGCGGAGCGACGAATCCGGCTGGGACTTCCACGTCCTGCACGTCCAGGACACCGAAGGCACGCCGTAAATCATCCGCCGGCCCCGGCGCCCCGACGTTGTGCGGCAGCTCGCTGTGGAGGCGGTCGTTCTGACCCTGACGCGGGACCGGGTCGGCGTCGCAGTACCGGACTGGCGGGTCCACACACCCGACCTCGTCGCCTACCCGCGGCTGCCCGGAGCGCCGGCGGGCAGCGAGGACCCGCGGACGCTCGTTTACGAGTGGTCCGTCGACCCCACGGCCCCCGGCGAGGGCGGCTATCTGACACAGCTCGGCCGGGCCCTCGCGGCCGTACACAGCACTCCACGGGAGGCCCTGCACGGCCTGCCGCCCGCCACCCCCGACGGCATCCGCGGTGCCGTCGCGGCCAAGCTCTCCCGCGCCGAGGACGAACTGCGGCTGCCCGCGGCCATCACCCGCCATTGGCACAGCTGGCTGGACGACGAACACCTCTGGCCCGGCGAACTCGCCCTGATCCACGGCGGCGTACACCCGGGACACACCCTGGTCGGGGACGCCCCGGAAACCGGGCCCCGCCTGACCGGCCTGCCGGACTGGGCCAAGGCAGCGGTCGGCGACCCGGCGGCGGACTTCGTCGACATGTACTACGCGGGCGGCCCGCCCGTACTCGACCGGCTCGTGGAGGCGTACCACCGGGCGGGCGGCCCGGTCCGGCCCGGCCTGACCGGCCACGTCCGGGCGCGGGCTTCCTTCCTCTGGGTGCACGTGGCACTGCGCGGCCTCGACACCGGGCGGCCGCACTTCGTGGAGACGGCGATGGCGCGGATCCACCGCACATGACCCCGTAAGCCCGCCCCCGCGCACCGACACACGGAGGTATCCATGCCCGCACTCGACCTGGGCGACCGCACCCTCACCTACGAGATACGCGGAGAGGGCGAGCCCTTGGTCCTGGTCGCCGGGAGCGGCTCCCCGGGGAGGACCTGGCACCTCCACCAGGTGCCTGCCTTCACGGCCGCCGGATATCAGGTCGTCACGTTCGACCACCGGGCCGCCACTGCCGCCCCGGCCTCGCCCGTACGGCCTGCGGACGTCGCCGCCGACACCCGGGACCTGATCAACGCCCTGGGGCTGGGCCCGTGCCGGCTGGCCGGCGTCTCGCTGGGCGCCCAGGCGGTACAGGAACTGCTGCTCACAGACCCCGCCCTGGCCGTACGGGCCGTGGTCGCGGCGACCCGGGGCCGGCCCGACCCCCTGAGCACCGCGATGGCGGCGGCCGAACGCGCCGCCCTGGACAGCGGGCTGCGGCTCCCGCCCGCGTACGAGGTGTTCTTGCGCCTCACCCAGAACCTCTCCCCGCGCACGTTGGAGGACGACGCCGCCCTCTCCCGGTGGCTGGATCTGTTCGAACTGTCGGCCATGGCGGGCGACGGCATGCCCCACGCCGCGCAGGAACCGCTCACCGACCGGCTGGCGGCCTACGCAGCCACTCCGCACCCCCCTTGCTGGTGATCAGCTTCGAGCACGACGTGCTGGCCCCCGCGGGCCTGGGCCGGGAGGTCGCCGAGGCGGTCCCGTCGGCGCGCCACACCGAGCTGGCCGCCTGCGGTCACTGCGGACACCTGGAACGGCCACAGGAGTTCAACAACGCCGTACTCCGGTTCCTCGCCGAACAGCCATAACCGGACGCAGGCGCGGCCCCCGGAAGCCACGTACCGGCCCGCCCCCCTCTCCCCCGCCTACACACCCCGGAGCCCGCAATGCCCCATGACATCACGGTCGTTCATGTCGACCAGGAACCGCCCCAGGAGTGGTCCGGCGCCCTCTACCTGTCCGGCCCGACACCCACCGACCCCGCGCAACCTTCCTGGCGCCCGGAGTTCCTGGACGCGCTCCGCAAGCGGTGGGAGGGTGACGGCCGGCTCGCCGTCTTCGTCCCCGAGCCGTCGCCCGGCGGCACCTACCCCTCCTACGAGGACCAGATCGCCTGCGAGGAGGAGGCGATGCGGCTCTCCGACACCGTCGCCTTCTACATTCCGCGCGACCTGCCCCGTCTCCCCGGACTGGTCTCGAACATCAAGTAAGGCGCCTGGCACGACTCCGGACGCGTGGTGCTCGGCGCGCCCGCCGACGCCGACCGGATGGAATACCTGCTGCACTTCGCCGAGAAGCTCGGCGTCCCGGTGGCCCGTACGGTCGAGGACACGGCTGAGGCGGCACTGCGGACCATCGGGGACGGTGTACGGCGGCGCGGGGGCGAGCGGGCGGTCCCGCTGCTGCTGTGGCGGACCCCGCGCTTCCAGGAGTGGTACGCGGCACGGACCGCCGCCGGGGACCAGCTGCTCGACGCGCAGGTCACGTGGTGCGACGCGCAGGCCGGGCAGGGGTCGGCAGACTGGTCGATGACCGTCACCGTCCGCCCTGCCCGGTCGGCGGTTCCCGTCACCAACCGCCTGGTGTCTGCTCTCCCCGACACGCGGACCGTGGTGCTCCACGGACCGGCCGAGCGGCCCGCCGCCGCGGCAGCCGGGGCAACCGGAGCCACCGCATCGGCCGTGGACATCGCGCTGACGCGGCAGCCGGGTCCGGTGGGCTGCTCGGACCTGGACGGCGTCGGCGAACTGCGCTTGCCCACCCTGCCGGCGGACACCAGCGACGAACGCCTCGCGGCGCTGGTCTCGCAGTGGACGACGCTCACCGTGACGCCGGAACGGCTGATGAGCCACCACGCGGCCCAGCCGGACCGCGGCTCCTCGCTGTACAGGACCGGACTCGTCACCGTACGCCTGACAGCCGACGAGATGACACGCCTGCGGAATGCGTGCGGCGGCGAGACGGCACCGCTGACGGTACGGCCGACCGACGCGCTGTTCGGAGCCTCGGACTGGGCCACGCTGGGGCTCCTCTGGCGCGCTCTCGCGGCACCGGGGGACGAAGCGCGCTGAGCCGGCCAAGTCGACCGAGCCGACCAAGCTGAACAAGCCGACCGAGCCGACCGAGCCGACCGCGTCAGTCCAGGAAGAGACTCATGTACAGCGCCGTCTCCCCCTCGGATTCGGTGCCGTTGTAGAGGGAGATGTCCAGGCCGCAGAAGCCGAACCCCATACGCCGGTAGGCCCGGATGGCCGGACCGTTGATGTTGGTGACCTCCAGCCACACGTGCCCGGCACCGCACTCCCGGGCCCGCTCGATGGCGTGATTCATCAGCGTGCGCCCGATGCCCCGGCCCTGGTACGGCCCGGCCACCTCGATGTCGGCAATGGTCAGCCGCCGGTTCCAGGGCTCGTACTCCGTGTCCACGTAGCCGCAGACCCGCTCGCCGTCCAGCGCGACGAACCGGCGCTCGCCGTCCGCCGTTCCGTCGCTCTCGGGCTCGTCGTCGGGGAAGACCTTGTGCACCGGCGGGTCCAGCCGCGTGGGCCGAAAAGTGAACCCGTCCTCGGAGGCGACCACTTCGTACACGGTGTCCGAGGTGAACTCGCCCTTGATGACGGCGGACCGGTCGCTCGCGCTCTCCGCCACACGGTAGGTGATGCCCGCGGCCATACCACGCCCCGCTGCACTGCTGTCAGTAAGCGCCATACCCCAACCGTATCGTCACCCGATCACCCCACAGCCCCCTGACGATCAAGGCCGGCCACACTCCACCACGTCACTCCCCGCCGGGACACGGCCGCAACAGCGCGTCGATGATCTCCCCGCGCGCCTGCGGATGTTCGGCCAGCCGGCGTCCGAGCTGGTGGTCGGCCCCCGCGAGCCGGAGCTCGGAGAAGTCCGCGCGGGTGGCCAGCGCGGTACGGATCAGTTCGGTCACACCGTCGGGAATGACCGTGTCCCGCTCCGGTACGACGAGGAGGGCGCGGCCGCCGAACCGTGCGTAGACGTCCAGGGCCTGGCTGTCACGCCAACTCTCCGGGCGGCGGATCAACTCGGTGAACCCGGCACCGAAGGGCACATCCCAGGCGTCCTTCCCGTAGATCCCCGGCGCACAGAGGACGAGGGCCGTCACCCGCTCCCCGTACAGATCCACCAGGTCGGCGACGGTCTGTCCGCTCATACTGAACCCGACCAGCAGCAACGGCCGGCCGGCGCCGAAGACCGTGTCGATGACGGCCGCGGCCTGATCACGGCGTCGCCTGAGACTGAGGTCGAGCAGTCTTCCGCTGCTCTCCCCGTGCCCCGAGAAGTCCAGCACGACGGCAGGGTGCCCACACGTGGCGAAGTCCCCGGCGAACGGCAGGTGGCGCTCTTTGTCACCGTTGCCGGCGCCGTGCATGATGACGACACCGGCGGCCCCGGCGCTCTCCCGCTCCGGGGTCACGGTGCAGAGGCTGAGCTGTTCACCGTCAGCGGCGTGCACGGACCTGTGTGTGACGGCACCCATGACATCTCCCGACGTGGTGGTACGGCGCATGTCGCCTCGACCTCAACGGTCGCCATGGCACGGCGGCGGCAGCGGTGCCGCCGCCGGTCCCGTTCCTCCTGGAACTCGCCGGGGCGCCGCACGTACCGTGCAAGGCCGAGTTACTGCCACTGCTGGAGAGCATCTGCCGGGCCGCCCCGTCGTCGAAGCCCTCGCGTCGTCCGTACGGCCGGAGGAGGCCGTACCGGCACGGAAACTGCTGCGGGCGATGGACGAGCCCCCGTTCCCAAAGTCTGCCCCAGAGGCCTGACCTAGAGGTCTTAACCCAGGGGCCTGCCCCAGAGGCCTGAGAGCAGCACTTGTCGGATGCCGGACATCTCAGCCCGGCTGCGAATCAGCCGCGTCGCTCAGTTCGGCGAGGACGGCCGCGTGGTCGGACGGCCAGACGCCGTCCACCGCGCGGTCGCCGATGCGCCGGGGCTGTCCAGTCGGGTGTACAGGACGAGACGGCCGTCGTCGTTGCCCGGCCCGGCGGGCAGTTGCGCGACGTCCTGGTCCAGGACGGGCCACCGGCTGAGGACCGCGTTGCCAACGCCGATCGTCGGGCCGCCGATCCTGCGCTGCCAGCGTTGCGGCGCCCTCGACGATGCCCATGCGCAGGTCATGCCGAGGTCGTCCGCCAGCCATTGCGCGACGTTCTCCCGTCGTCGGCCCAGGCCTCCTGGAGCCCGACGACATCGGGCCGAAGGTCGCGCAGCACGGCGAGGATGGCCTTACCCCGCTCCTGCCACGGTCCGAACCGCCACCAGAGGTTCCAGGTCAGTACGCGCATCCGCGTTTTCCGGACGGAAGGCAGGCGCTCACCGGGAGCCGCCGCCCACCGACGGCAGATAGCGCGGCGCCCGCCAGGCGTCCAGTCGGCGTTCCACCGCGGCCCCGAGCGCCAGCAGCTTCGCATCCTGGTGATTCCCGGCCGTCAGGAGCACGCCGACGGGCAGTTCGCCCACGGACCCGGCCGGAACCGACAGCGACGGGTAACCGGCCACGGCCGCAGGAGTGGACGACGGGATCACATCGTTGTCACCTCGCGCGCAGTCGGTCGTCCACGCGGGCGGATTCGTCGGCGCGGCAATGGCATCCAGGTGATGGGCTGCCAGGGTCTCGTCGATGGAGCGCCGCGAGAGGTCCTTCAGCTCGGCGCGCATGGCGCGGTACTTCGGGTCGGTGGTGGCAGGCGCGGCGAGGGCCTGCTCGAACAGCTCCTGACCTGCGAAGCAGGTGTGCTCGGCCGGATGGGTACGGTTGAACTCGATCAGTTCGGCGAGGTTCCGCGGTCCCTTGCGGGTGGCGAGGTAGGCGTCGATGTCCCGGTGGAACTCGCTGAGCAGGGCCGGGAACTCCAGTTCGGCCAGCCGCTTCTGGTACGGGGGCGTCACCTCGACGACCTCGGCGCCCGCCTTGCGCAGCTTCGCCGCCGCACGGGTCAGCACGGCGTCCACCTCGGCACCGAGCGAGGGCAGCCGCCACAGGCCGATGCGCTTGCCGCGCAGGGCGCCGGGGTGCTGCTGTGCCACGTCGGCGAGTTCGCGCGAGGCGATCTCGTGCCCTTTGCTCTTGCCGCCGCTGAGCACCGCGAGGGTGAGCGCGACGTCGGTGACGTTGCGCGCCATGGGCCCGGCGGTGTCCTGCTCGGCGGAGATCGGCACGACGCCCGCCCCGCTGACCAGGCCCAGGCTGGGCTTGTGGCCGACCACGCCGTTCATCCCGGCCGGGCAGACGATGGAGCCGTCCGTCTCCGTTCCGATCGCCACCTGCGCCAGCGACGCGGCGAGCGCGGCGGCCGAACCGGCCGATGAGCCGCACGGGTTGCGGTCCAGCACGTACGGGTTGTGGGTCTGCCCGCCGACCGCTGACCAGCCGGATGTCGGCTTCGTCGAGCGGAAGTTCGCCCATTCCGACAGGTTGGTCTTGCCGAGGATCACCGCGCCCGCGTCCCGCAGCCGGGTCACCAGGGCGGCGTCGGTGTCCGGCGGGCTGCCGGCCAGCGCCAGCGACCCGGCGGTGGTGGGCAGGTCGCGGGTGTCCACGTTGTCCTTGAGCAGGACGGGGATGCCGTCCAGCGGACCCAGGGTGTCGCCGCGCCGGTGCCTGGCGTCGCTCGCGGCGGCCTGGCGCAGCGCCGTGGGGTCGGTACGCAACACCGAGTTGATCTTGGGGTCCACGGTTTTGATCCGCCGCAGATAGGCCCGGGTCAGTGCCGAGGACGTCAGCGAGCCGTCCGCCATCCGCGTCTGCAGCTCCGGGATCGTCACGGTGTCGAGGTCGATGCCCGGCACCGCGGACGACCCGGCGGACGGTGACGCAGCGCCCGCTCCGGGGCCGGCGGCTTCCGCGCGTGGCTGCGGTACGCCCGTAGCCAGGGAACCTGTGACCAGGACAGCGACCAGTGTGGCAATTCTCCGCTTCACCATGAGGGACAGCGGACTACACGGGGCACGTACGGCGCAAGAGCGGAGCCGGGCATCCACGCACATGCCGGGGCGCTGCCGCACCGTTCCGAGCAGCGCAACCCGAGCGCGAACGCAGGTGGTTGAGCCCACCGGTGTTGTGGGGAAAACCGCAGTGCCAATGGACGGCCGCGCCTCTAGCGTCTGATGATGTGAGACACACACGGAACCTTACGAAGAGATCATCCGCCGAAGTGCGCCGACTGGGCCAGTGCGCGGCGGCGTTGGCGACGGCATTGGCGATGGCCTCGGCCGTACTGGCCTTCGCGGTCCCCGCAGCCGCGGGCGCCGCGGACATCACGAAGCGGCCTGCCCGAACCGCCGGATGTGAGGCAGCACGCGACACGCTCGGCGCCTCCTTGGACAAGCTCGTCGCCCAGCACGGAATACCGGGCGTGGCCGCCGAGATGAGCGACGCGCACTGCGGCCGGTGGGACGCCGCCCGCGGTGTCGCCGACCGGCAGACCGGGCGTCCGATGCAGGCCGCCGACCGGTACAGGATCGGCAGCGTGACCAAGACGTTCACCGCGACGGTCGTCGTACAGCTAGCCGCGGAGGGCCGGATAGCGCTAGACACGCCGGTCGAGCGTTACCTGCCGGGGCTGATCCGGGGCCATGGCTACGACGGCCGCAAGATCACCGTACGGCAGCTGCTCCAGCACACCAGCGGCCTTCCCGACTACACCGCATCCCTCGTCCAGCTGCCCCCGGAGCAGTGGCGGTACCGCCACGCCGAACCCCGCGAACTGATCGCCACCGCGCTGAAGATGCCACCTCCCGAGAAGAAGTGGCACTACGCGACCACCAACTACCTCCTCGCGGGCCTCATCGTCGAGAAGGCCACCGGGCGCGGCATCGAAGCGGAAGTGACCCGCCGGATCCTCAAGCCCCTCGGCCTGCGCGACACCTACTGGCCCGGTGACAGTACGTCCATACGGGGATCGCACTCGCACAGCTACTTCCCCGCCACCGACGAGCAGGACGCACCCCTCGTCGACGGCACCGCATGGAACATGACGTTCGGCGGCGCGGGTGGCGCCCTGATCTCCACACCCACCGATGTGAACCGCTTCTTCCACGCCCTGTTCAGCGGAAGGCTGCTGCCCGCGCGCTGGCTCGCCGAGATGAAGCGCACCGTCCCCGCCGACCCGGAGCGGCTGTGGCCGGACGCCCGGTACGGCCTCGGCCTGATCGCCTCCCCGCTGGAATGCGGCGGCTGGTGGTGGGGACACAGCGGGACGGTGCCCGGCGGGCACCGCGCGATGGGCGCTGTCGGCCCCGACGGCCGCGGCATAGCCCTAGCCTTGACAGCCGTACCCGGCACCGCACAGGCCGAGGCCGACTACCGCGCCACCGCCGAGACCGCCTTCTGCACCCCCGCCCGCGGGCACCAGGCCGGACAGGCTGCATGACCACCCCGGTCCGGCCGTACGCCGCGGCGGCGGGGCCGGACTCAACCGCTACCACCAGCAGCACCTCGGCTGGAGCAGCGGCGTCAAGGGCCCGGACGACGCGACGGGCCGCGACCTGGACCGGGCTGCTCAACAACGGTAGCCCCGGCAACCCCGCCGTCGCGTCACCACCGCATATCCGCAAGGCGACGAAAAATCTCGGACCGCGCTACGACATCATCGGCTTCGAGCACCAGGTCGCCCTCCAGAAGAGCTTGGCCGACCTGGCGGTTGCGGTGATGGCCCCGGCAGCCCTCGGTGCGCAATACCGCGATGAACTGCTCCACTGTCATGGGGAACGTCATGTAGCCAGCCACTCCGCGGGATATGAACACGAGAGGCTAATTGAGCAATGAACCACTCCCTGCGGAAAGTGCCAGGAGCGTTGTCAGTGTCTCGCGATAGGTGGTGAGAGAACGCGAAAGCCCAGTTCCTGGGGGGACCTATGGCCGGTGACGGCTTCGACGTAGACACGGACCAGCTCAAGTCCGCGGCGCCGCGTTTCCACCGGGAAGCGGATGCCCTGGCGAGGGCGACGAGCAAACTCAAGGGTTCACTGGACGGGCTCGGTTCGCCGTGGGGGAACGACGAACAGGGCCAGAAGTTCCAGCACGTGTACGCCCCGCATCGCGAGCAAATAGAAAAGGCGACCCAAGCCTTGGTCAAGGGTTTGAAAAGTATCTCCAAGACCATGAAGGACATGGCGGACAACCATCAGGAAGCCGACCGCTCTTCAGCCTCCGGCTTCGACCAGGGCGGTGCGTGATGGGGGCCGCCGACAAGGCCAAGGAAATCGTTCAGGATCTGACCGGCATGTGGTGGCCGGAGGGCGACGAGGACGAGCTGCGGGAAGCTGCGCGCGCCTGGCGGACGTTCGCCGATGACGTGGAGGACGTCACCGCAGCCGCGCACAAGCCTGCCCAGGACGTCATCGACAACAACAAGGGCCCGGGTATTGAGGCGTTCAGCGCGTTCTGGCGCAAGTACCACGGCGGCGGCAAGGGCTACCTGGACGACGTCGCCAGTGCCGCACGGGACATGGCCAAGGCGCTGGACAAGTTCGCCGACGAGATCGCCACAGCCAAAAAGCAGATTGAGCATGCCCTGGAAATCGCGGGTGCGGTGCTGGTCGCCGGGACGGCGCTGGCGCTGTTCACCGGCGGCATCAGCGAGGTGGCGGCAGTCGGCGCGACGGAAGCGATCGTTGCCGCGGCAAGTACCGCGGGGATGGCCGTGTCTGCCACGGTTGCGGAGATCGCCGGAACCGTGCTGGCCACGGCCGCCATCGGCAGCGTCGAAGCGATCACGGTGGACATCGTGGTGGCCCAGGGCGGGCGCAACCTGCTCGGCGACCAGAAGGGCATCAACGTCGCCGAGATCAAGGATGCCGGCGCCTCCGGCCTCCTGATGGGCGGCGCCTTCGGCGGTGCCGCACGCGGGGTCAAGGCGGTGCGCGACGCCGGTGGCTTCAAGAACGTTTTCGGCAAGATGAAGCTCGACAACCTGCGCAACTTCGAATTGATGCTGCCCAACCTGGGCGGCCCGCGTCTGGCGATGGCCGGCATGGAGCCTGTCGGTGGTCCTACCGGGCGCCTGTTGATGCGAAGCGCTCAGCAGGGTGGAGGCGGAGGCGCAAGGACGCCCCAGAAGCCGATTCCCTCATACTGCAAGCCGCCTGACAGCCTGGGACGGGCCACGGGCGTGGAAACGCGCATCACCCCGGACATGCTGGATGGCGGAACCAAGGCCTCCAGGCGGGTGAAGCCGCCGGGCTGGATCGGCGACACTGCCGGGCACACGCGCGGGCATCTGCTGGCGCGGTCGCTGGGAGGCGACGGCCGCGCGGAGGCCAACATCGTCATCATGTACGACAAGGCCAATAACGAAGTGATGGAAAAGCTGGAGGAGCGGATCTACGAGACCGTCAGCAAACGTGGTGATGTCGAGTACTCGGCGTCTCCCGTCTATGCCCGCCCCGATGACATCATTCCTACGGGAGTGCATGTGAGAGCCGTGGGCCCCGGTTTGCACATCGACCAGACCATTATCAACAAGTAGGTAGGACATGGCTGATCTCGACACCTTGGCATCGTTCCCGGCGACAGGTGAACCCGGCCCGGTTATGAACGATTGGGAAGAAGCCGAGGCGACCCTGGGCACGAGTTTCCCGCCTGCCTTCAAGACGTTTCTCACGGCTTTCGGCGGCGCTAAGTTCGATGACTTCCTGCGTGTCTACCGGGCGGGCGCCGAGAACGAACTCGTGGATCTGGTGGCCAGGACGCTTGCGGCAAGGAAGACATTGGAGGTGACGCGGGACGCGATCCGGGAACTGCTGGCAGAGCGCGGCGTGAAACCGTCGCAGCTGATCTGCTGGGGGGGCACGGACAACGCGGACATGTGCTTCCTGGTACCTCACGCCGACCCGGACCGCTGGGCCGTCCTGACGGTCATCGGCCGCGGCAGGGAGTACGACCTCTACGAGGGTCCGGTGGAGAGCTATCTGCTGCGGATCCTCCGAGGTGACATCGTGAGTGAGGTCTTCCCAGAAGACTTCCCTGACGAAGAGCCCGGCTACGAACGCAATCCCTGGATCTGAGCCGAGCAAAACGGCAACGGGCCGCGGCCCTCCGAGCCGCCCTGCCTTGCCGGAGCGAAGCAGGGCGGCTAGAGCAGGTTCAGTCGAGGAAGTACTCGACGTTGTTGAAGCTCACGTCGGCGCGAAGGCGTTGTTGCCGTGACTGTGCATGCTGCCGCCGCGCTGATATCACCCGTTCCGTTGACGGCCGTCGGGCCGGTATCGGCGGCCACGGTGTCCTCCGTCTTGTTAGCGGACCGGCGGGAGCTCGTCCCCAGGCTTTCCCCGGTCAGCGCCACGCCGTTGTAGCCGGGCTCGTCAGGCGGCGCCAACTGCGTAGGCGCCAAGATCGACCGGCACCTGGCCACCGGCAGACTGCCGGCGACCGACGAGGCCTGCAACAAGTCGGCCGCCGGGGGAAGCGCCTTCAGGCCATGGCCGTCCAGAAGAGACGAGCGGCGAGCAACAGAGTCACGCTGTTGCCGAGGACGGCCATGGCCAGGCGGCCGCGCTCGCCGGTGAGCAAGCCGCCGAGCAGGGCACCGCCCGAGGCGAGCAGCACCTGCCAGCTCGCCGAGGCGGCCAAGGCGGCGGCCACGAAGACCGTTCTGGCGGCGGGCGAGGGCGAGGATGCCTGGCGGCCGACGACCAGGGCGCCGAAGTAGACGATCGTGACCGGGTTGAGAAGCGTCAGCCCGACCAGGCCGGTATACGTACGCAACGCCGACGCGCCGACGTCCGGCGGCCTGTTCGCCCGGGTCCGGTGGGTACGTACAGCGATCACCAGGCCGCGCAGGGCGATGAGTGCGAGGACGGCCGCGCTGGCGAGTCGCAGTGGACGGGCGACAGAACCGATCGCCTCCGCGAATGCCGCCCCACCGACGACGGCGACGAGCGCGTACAGCCCGTCGGCAGTGGCGACCCCGAGCGCGGCAGCCATACCGTGCCGTAACGAGACCTGCGCGGAAAGCGTGACGATGAGAACCGACATGGCACCGACCGGCATGGCTATGCCGTAGCCGGCGAGCAGGCCGGTCAGGAGCGCATCGGTCACTGCGACCGTCTCACGTGCCATGACTCCATCGGCATCGGCATCGGCATCGCCCTCAGGGACCTGATAGCGCTGCCAGCCCAGGTGGTTCTGACAGTTCTGACAGCTCCGGCAGTCCTCATCATTGTCGGCATCCTCGGACGAGGGACAGTCTTCGGCCTCTCCGGTCGATGCCCATGACGACGACCGTGATCTCGTCACCGGCCTGGACGACGTTCTCCGGAGCTGCCGCCGGTGCGGGTGTGCAGGTGAGTCCCGTAGGTGCACGAACCCTTCGATGCCATCGGCGACCTGGACGAATGCGCCGAACGGGACGAGCAGGGTGACCCGTCCGCGTAGTTCCCGGCCCACCGTGGTGTGGTCGGCGAACGCCTGGAAGGGGTCGGGCCGGGTCGCCCGTAGGGACAGTCTGGCCTCTGCGTTCCACGTGTCGTGGCAGAGGAATTCGCAGGTGACGCGCTGCCCGGTCCGGACGATGTCCGAGGCGGTTTCGAAGCGGTGCCAGGAGAGGTCGGGGAGCGTGATGAACCCGACGCCGGGGAACGCCGGGTGGGCGGGGCCGTCGTCCAGTGCCACGAACACGCCGTACGGCTCGATCGCCGCGACGGTGCCGGCGAGCAGTTCACCTGGGCGCAAGGACTCCAGGAACGCCTGGAGGGCCGGTGCGTCGAACGGTTCGGGCATGCCCGCCAGCCTGCCATGGGGCGGTGGCGGGCTCCCCGGGCTTCACCGTGTTTGCCGTGAACCGTCGGCGTCGGCCGGAGCGGTGGCGAGGACCTGGTGGGCGAGTACCAGCAGGTCCGGGACGGCCGGGTGTCCCTGGCCAGGGCGCCAGGCGAGGACGACGGGTACGGGGGGCGCGTCCGCGAGCGGGCGGTAGATCAGTGAGGGGTGCATGTGGTTGCTCGGGGTGGCCGAGGTGGAGATGCCCACGGCGCGGCCCGCGGCGATGGCGATGAGCCATTCGTCGGTGTTGGTCACCTCGATGGTCGCGGCCGGCCGGGCCGTCGGCGGCCAGAGGTCGATCGTCGTGGTGCCGGAGACGGTGTTGAGGGCGATCGTGTGCGCGGCGAGGTCCGCCAGGGTGATCCGGGGCAGTGCCGCCAGCGGGCTGTCCACCGGCATGACCGCCACCCGGTGCTCCGAGGCCAGTGGTTCCGTACGGAGTCCCGGCGTCGTGACGGCGCCGCGCAGCAGGGCCGCGTCGGTCTTGCCGTGGGTGAGGCCCGCCGTACGGTCGTCGATACGGAGCAGTTCCAGCGGCGTGTCCGGGCGCGTCTCGTCCCAGCGGCGCAGCAGCGGGACGGTGTGGTCGCCGAGCGCCGCCCAGGTGTGGCCGAGGCGCAGCGGCCAGCGGCGCAGCCCTGCGGGGTCCAGGGCGGTCTCGACGGCGGCGAGGGCGGCGCGGGCTTTGTCGCGGAACGTATGGCCCTCTGGGGTCAGTTCCAGGTGATGTGTGGAACGGTCCACGAGCCGGGCGCCCAGGTGGTTCTCCAGTTGGCGCAGGGTGCGGGAGAGCGCGGGCTGGCCCAGGTGGAGGCGGGCCGCGGCGCGGGTGACGTTGCCTTCGTCGGCGATGGCGAGGAAGGCACGCAGATGCCGCAGCTCCATGGTCATGCTTCGGAAGCATAACCGGTTCGAACTTGGCATTTCACGGGACGCCGGCGGGTTCCTAGCGTGCTGGTCATGGCTTCTACGATGCACAATGCGTCCGCGCGGACGGCAGCGCCCGTTATCGTCCGGCATGCCCCTGGGCGCGGTTCCCTCGGCGGTGTCGGCCTGGTGCTGGGCGGGACGCTGTCCGTCCAGTTCGGTTCGGCCTTCGCCGCGCTGTTGTTCCCCCGGGCCGGAGCGCTCGGCACGGTCGCGCTGCGGGTGGTCTTCGCCGCTCTGCTGCTGGTGGTCATCACCCGGCCGCGGCTGCGCGGGTACGCGCGCGCCGACTGGGCGGTGGCCGTCGGGTACGGCCTGGCGCTCGGCGGCATGAACATCCTCTTCTACCAGGCGATCGACCGTATTCCGCTGGGGCCGGCGGTCACCTTGGAGGTGGTCGGTCCCCTGCTGCTGTCGGTCGTCGCCTCCCGTCGCGCCGCCAGTGTGCTGTGGGCCGTGCTCGCGCTGGCCGGTGTCTGCCTGCTGGGCCGCGGCGGTTTCGGTGAACTGAACGCCGTGGGCGCGGGGTTCGCGCTCGGTGCCGGGGCGATGTGGGCCGCGTACATCGTGTTCAACGCCCGTGCGGGCGCCCGTTTCCCGCGGCTGGACGGCCTGACGATCGCGATGAGCGTCGCGGCGCTGGTCAGTCTGCCGCTGGGTGTCGGCGCTTCGGGCGGGGCGCTGCTGGAACCGGGCGTACTCGGCCTGGGCCTGGTCATCGCGGTACTCAGCTCCAGCATGCCGTACACCCTGGAACTGCTCGCCCTGCGGCGGCTGCCCGCGGCGACGTTCGCGGTGCTGGCGGCGCTGGCGCCGGCCGTGGCCGCGGGGGCGGGGTACCTGGTACTGGGACAAGGGTTGTCGCTGCCGCAGTGCGTGGCGATCGCGATGGTGGTCATGGCGAGTGCCGGAGCGGTACGTACGGGCACACGCTGACCGCCTATGATCGGCCGGTGAACACCACCTCTGTCTTACTCACGGCCGCCGCGACGCCGACCGCCCCCGCTCTCACGCTCCGGCCCTGGGCTGAGAACGATGTGGCCGCGCTGGTCGAGGCGTATCGGGATCCGCAGGTGCGCCGTTGGGCGCCGTCCCCGCTGGAGAGCGAGGCCGACGGTCTGCGCTGGATCCGGGCCGCGGAAGAGAGCTGGGCCGCGGGCGACCGGCTCTCTTTCGCCGTACTCGAAGCGGCCCCCGACGCGCCGCCACGAGTGGTGGGCAATGTGATGCTCAAGGACGCCGTACCCGGCAAGCCCGTCGCCGAGGTCGGCTACTGGACCGCCGCTTGGGCCCGGGGGCGCGGTGTGGCTCCCCGAGCCCTGCAGGCGCTCACCGCCTGGTCCTTCGACACGTTCCGGGCAGGTGGTTTGGAGGGCCTCGAACTTCTGCATCAGGCGGACAACCTGGCGTCCTGCCGGGTCGCGCAGAAGTGCGGCTACGAATTCGACAGGATTCTGCCCGCCTCACCGCCGACGTACCCGCTCGACGGCCATCTGCACCTCCGGCGCGCAGCCGCCTGACCCGGCCGCGGCACCGGCTCGGCGGCGGCAGCGCCGGCCGAGCCGATGTCCGGTACGGCCTGCCGCCGCCCCGGCCCCGCTACGCCGCTCCCACCGGCGCCTGCCAGTCGATGCGGTGCCCGGCCAGCCAGCCCGGGGTCCCCGGGCGGCCGCGCTCCAGCAGCCGGGGCATCATGGCGTCGCGCAGCGCCCGCTTGAGGCGGGAGGAGGGCATCTTGTCGTCGCCCATGCGGGCGCTCATCGCCACCACCCGCTCGACACGGCCCCGGCGCAGATCTTCGTACGTCCGCAGCGCCTGCGGGACCCCGGGAACATCGCGCAGGCACTTGGCGAGGATCACGCTGTCCTCCAGCGCCATGGAGCCGCCCTGCCCGGCATGCGCTGCCGCGTGGGCGGCATCGCCGATGACCACCATCGAGCCGTTCTGCCACACGGGGAGTTTCGGCAGATCGTAGGTGTTGCTGCTGATCATCGTCTCGCCGGTGGCGGTGACGAGGTCGGCGGCGGGGGTGTCGTCCTGGGCGAGGAGGGCCAGCAGGCGTTCGCGCCACTGGCCGCTCGTGGTGCCGGTGATGTCGGCGCGGGTCAGTTCGGCGCCCGGCATGTTGACGAACCACCAGGTCTCGCCGTCCGGGGCGGTGGTGTAGCCGACGAAGGACCGCTTGCCGTAGATCATGCGGTAGCCGTCGGGCGAGGCCGGGGCGGTGCTGTCCCGGGTGTATCCGAAGACGGTGTTCAGACCCGTGTAGCGGGGCCCCGGCGCATTGGGGTCGATCACCTGGCGGGTGGTGGAACGCAGTCCGTCGGCCCCGATGAGCAGGTCGCCCTCGGCGGTGCTGCCGTCCGCGAAGGAGGCCGCCACCCGGCCGTCGGGGGTGGTCGTGGCTCCCGTGAACCGCTTGCCGTGTTCGACGCGGATGCCGCGCCGGGCCGCTTCCTCGTACAGTACCTGGTACAGCGCCGCCCGGCGCAGCGTGCGCGGGGTCGTTCCGCCGGGTCGCCCGTCCCCCAGGGTGACGTGGCCGAGCTCGCGGCCCGTACTGCTCATGAAGTGCACGCCGGCCGCCGGGAAGGAACGTTCCCGTACGAGTTCCAGGGCGTCGATGGCCCGCAGTGCGTCCAGGCCGTTCTCCATGAGGGTGACGAAGGCGCCGGCCTCGTCCGCCGCGGTGTCGTACGCCTCGTGGACGACGGACCGGATGCCCGCCTTGTGCAGGGCCATCGCGGTGGCCGGACCGGCGATGCCGCCGCCGATGATCAGGGCTGTGGTCATGGTCTCGCTCCTTCGTGCCGCCCGGGGGCGCGGGTCGGGTCGCCGGTCACTTGACGCCCACGACCAGCGAGCGGGGCCCCGGCAGCGGCTGGACCCGGCAGTCGCGGAAGCCGGCTTCCTGCAGCCAGCCGATGCCGTCCGCGCCGGTGTAGTCGAAGCCGCCCGGGCTCTGGACGAGCATGTGCAGGCTCATCAGCAGGCCGAAGGTGTTGTGCCGGCGTTCGTCGTCTATCAGCGCGTCGGCGATCACCACGGCGCCGCCGTCGGGCAGCGCGTCGTACGCCTTGCGCAGCAGCATCCGCTTGGTCTCCAGGTCCCAGTCGTGCAGGATCTGGCTGAGGACGAGCACGTCGGCGCGGGGCAGTTCGTCGGTGAGGAAGCTGCCGGGCCGGAAGGACATCCGGTCGCCGAGCCCGGCGGCGGCCACCGTCTCGTCGACGGTGGGGCCGACCGGCGGCAGATCGAAGCCGGTGCCGGTGAGGTGGGGGTGGGCGCGCAGGACGTGGGAGAGCAGGGCGCCCTCCGAGCAGCCGATGTCGGCGACGGTGCGGTACCGCGACCAGTCGAAGGTCTCGGCCAGGGCGGTGATGGTGGGCAGTGAGCCGCTGGTCATCGCCCGCTGGAACCGGCGCAGCCGTTCCGGGTCGGCGTACAGCTCCTCGAACGGGTCGCTGCCGTCCTCGGGCACGTTGGTCTGCGGCAGGCCGGTGCGCAGTGCCTCGGTCAGCTGCCCCCAGGGGGCGTAGTCGTGTTCGCTGATGAACTCCAGGATGGCGCCGAGGTAGTGCTCGGGCTTTCCGTTGTCCAGGACGGCGTCGGCGGCCGGGGTGTTGCGGTAGCGGCCCGCTTCGCGGTCGAGCAGGTTCATCGAGACCAGCGCGTCGAAGAAGTCGAGGGCGCCTCGTGGGTGGATGCCGATGCGGGTACGGAGTTCCTCGGCGTCCAGGGGCTGCCCGGCGCGGGCGAGTTCGGTGAAGACGCCCAGTTCGCAGGCCGACATCAGCACCTTGGAGTTCCAGAAGCCCAGGCCGGTCCGGAGGATGTCGCCGGCCGGGTCGCCACCGGAGCCGGCCGGGTCGGCGACGGTCGCGGGCTGCTCTTCGCCCGCCGCCGTCGGCGGTTCCAGCAGCCGGACCACCTGCGCCGAGTCGAAGAAGTCCTCGAAGTGTGTCGCCCGGCCGTCGACGATGCGCCAGGAGTGCACGAACTTGACCGTGCCGCTCACCCCGCTGCGCGCACCCCGCATGTGGTGCCTGCCGAAGACCGCGACCCGGTCCCCGGATGCGAAGAACTCCTCCGGTTCCGGGCGCATCTCGCTGAAGACGCCCGGTACGCGGGACATGAACTCCCGGACCTCGCGGTGGCCCTTCTTGGTGCCGCCGAGCCCGTAGGCGTCCATGCCGTCGGGGTGGGTCCACAGGATGTCGGGGGCGAAGAACGCGAGGACGCCGTCGAGGTCGCGGCGGTGGAACGCGGCGTAGGCGGAGCGGATGGTCTCGGTGTGCGTGGGCATGGCTGCGCTTCCTCCAGGGGCTGTGGTCACGGCTGCGGGGTGGCGGGTTCGGCGTCCGGGAAGTGCGCCGCGAGGGTGCGGCGGATGCCGGTGCGCCAGTCGACCCGGCAGTCGCCGATCAGGGCCCGGCGCCGGGTGTTGTCGAAGGCGTAGGTCTCGCGGGAGACCCCGGACTCGGCGAACCGGGCCGGTACCCCGGTCACCTCCGCGACGTACGCCATCAGGTCCCGGATGCCCACGGTGTCGTCGCCGCCCCAGTTCACGACCTGGGCCGGCACACCGGCGGCGTCCCACAGCAGCGGCACCTGGCGGGCTATGTCGTCGGTGTGGATCGGGCTGCACAGGTGCTGGCCGCCGGGCGGCATCTCGATGGGCCGGCCGGCCAGCGTCTGCCGGTGCAGCAGTACCGGTACGCCGCCGTGGCCGTACGGCCCGTAGGCCACGTTGAGGCGGGCGATGGTGGTGGGCAGGCCGAGGGTCGCGGCGAAGGCCCGTACGGTGCCCTCGGTGGCGAGCTTGCCCACGGGGTAGGTGGGCAGCCAGGGTGCCCGGCCGCCCAGCGGGTCGGTCTCGGCGTAGTGGTGGTCGAGCCCCTGGGAGGCGTAGATCGCGCCGGTGGAGACGAAGAGAAAGGATTCCGCGCGGCGGCAGTGGGTCATCAGGCGCCCGGTGGCCACCGAGTTGATCGCCACCGCGTCCTCGAAGTCGCTGCCGTCGCCGCGGTGCACGGCCGAGTGCAGCACATGGGTGAAGTCGTCCGGCAGGCCGTCGAGGCCGTCCGTGGCCATGTCCCACCGCCTGGTGCGCATGCCCTGGGCGGTCAGTGCGCGTTCGGCCTCGGTGTCGCCGAAGCGGCCCAGGCACCAGACATCGTTGTCCCGGGCCAGTGACTCGGCCACCGGCCGGGCCACTTGGCCGGTCGCCCCGGTGATCAGGATCTTCTTTCCCGCCAGCACGGGTTCTCCTTCGCTGTTGTCACGTTCGCGTACGGGCCGCCCGCCTCCCGCCGCGCAGGCGGGCCGGAGCGGCACCTCGTGGGGCCGGGACCGGGACCGGCGGGCCCCGTGGGCCGGGGGTCAGTTGCCGTCGAGCGCCTGGTCCAGCTCCCGGCGCAGGATGTCCTGGAAGGCGGCGACGTGCTGGTGACCCATCAATGTGTAGTGCTCACCCGGTACGTCGATGTACGTCACCGGGCTGCGGCTGAAGCCGTCCCACTTCTTGAGCTGGAGGTTCAGCCACTCCTCCTTGGTGCCGCGGATGGGGATGGCGTAGAAGACGGTGAGCCGCTCCACGCTGCCGCCCGGCTCGTAGGTACGGCCCATGGTCAGCAGCGACTGCGCCAGTTCCGCCCACTCGGTGAACGCGGCCTGGTCCAGGTCAAGTTCGGCCAGCCGACCGGGCGGCGCGTAGGAAAGCAGCTCTGTGAGGGGGTCGCGGCCGGCGGGGAGGGCTCGCAGCTCCGCGGGGAGCCGCTCGGACTGCTCCTTGTCGATCAGGTCGAGGAAGAACGCCAGGTTGACCGCACCCTCGATGAAGTCGAGTTCTTCCATGCGCGGCTTGATGTGCGGCGGCAGGTTGAAGATTCCGACGAAGTCGACCCGCTCCCCCTGCGCCTCCAGTACCTTCGCGATCTCGAAGGCCACCGCTCCGCCGTAGGAGTACCCGGCGACGGCGTACGGGCCGTGCGGCTGCCGCTCGCGGATGGCCCGCACGTAGCACTGGACCATCTCGTCGAACTCGGTGAAGTAGCTCTCCCCGGCATTGAATCCGCGGGCCCGCAGCGCGTAGAACGGCCGCTCCTGCGTGAAGTACGCGGCGAGGTTGACGAAGACGAGCACCTCGCCGACGCCCGGGTGCACACAGAACAGCGGTGTCTTGCTGCCGGTGGTCTGCAGCGGTACGAGCGGGTCGTACGCGACGGGGCCGGCCGTCTGGCCCGCGTCGATCCGCTGGGCCAGTTCACGTACGGACGGGGCGCGCAGGAGGTCCAGGACCGGCAGGTTCGGGATGCCGAAGGTGCGCTCGACCTGGCTCTTCAGGCGCAGGATGTCCAGGGAGGTACCGCCGAGTTCGAAGAAGCTCGCGGTGGCGCTGAGGGTTTCGGGGTCGGCGTCGAACAGCTCGGCGTAGATGGTGGCCAGCGTGGTCTCGGTGGCGCCTTCCGGTGCCGTATGGCCGCCCAGCTGCCGCTCCGTCAGGGCGGTGACGTGCTGCTCGTACGGGGCCAGGCCGCCGGATTCCAGGCGCTTGCGCAGCAGCGCGCGCTGGATCTTGCCGAGGCTGGTCTTGGGGAACGCCTCGGCGGGCAGCGGCAGCACCAGCGTCGGCCGGAAACCCCAGTGCAGGACGATGCTGCCGCGGATCGCGACGAGCAGGCGGTGCAGTTCGGCCTCGCTACGGTCGTCGGCGGCTTCGACGCGGCCGTCGGTGCCCTCGGTACGGCCGTCGGCGTCCTCGGCGGCCGGGAGGGCGGCGTCGAGCGGTTCCGACGGCGCGAAGGCGACGACGAGCTGTTCGGTGTCGCTGCCGGGCCGGCGGATGGGGAAGGCGGCGACGTACGACGGCTGCACACCGTCGAGCTGCTCCAGCACCGTCTCAAGGTCGTGACTGAAGTAGTTGACGCCGTTGACGATGATGCTGTCCTTGCTGCGCCCCACCAGGGTGAGCCGGCCGTCGGTCACCGTGCCCAGGTCACCGGTCCGAAACCAGCCGTCCGCGGTGAATGCCTGCCGGGTCGCCTCCTTGTTGTTGTAGTAGCCGGTGCACACCATCGGGCCGCGCAGTTGCAGTTCCCCGGCCATGCCGTCGGGCAGCGGTACGTCATCGTCGTCGACCGCCCTCATCTGCAGTTCGGTGACCGCGGTGCCCAGGGAGGCGAATTCCTGCCCGGCGTCCGCGGCGGGGAACTCCCGGGAGTAGATGCTGCCGGCGCAGGTCTCCGTCATGCCGAAGGCGGGCCACACCGCGCCGCGGTGCAGTCCGTACGGCGCGAGCCGGTCGAGGAAGGTGAGTCCCGTCGCGCACACGACGGCCTCGCCGCCGCTCACGATGTGGCGCAGGCAGCCGAGATCGGGAGCGAAGTCTGCCGGTGGCCGTTCCAGCGCGCTGTTGATGTATCCGAGGAGGAAGTTGGGGGTGAAGGTGACGGTGACGCGGTGCGCGTCGATCAGCCGGATGAACCGCAGCGGGTCCTCCAGGATCGCGTCGGGGCCGATGTGGATCTGGGTGGCGCCCACCGACAGCGGCAGCAGGTGGCACTCCAGCAGTGCCGCCACGTGGTCGAAGGAGATCCAGTTCAGCGTGGTGTCACCGGAGTGCAGCCGGTGGTGCCCGTTCTTGCCCCGCATGGACGCGAGCAGGTTGCCGTGCGTCAGCATGACGGCCTTGGCGGCGCCCGTGGAACCCGAGGTGAGCACCAGCAGCGCCAGATCCTCCGCGACGGCGCGGTGGAAGTCCGTCGCGGGCTCGGCCGACGCCAGGTCCTCCGCGACGGCGACGGCCAGCCCCGGAACGTCGGGCAGTTCACCCTTCAGGCTGCCGGTCGTGACCAGCAGGGGCCCGTCGAGCAGGGTGTTCACGTGCGCCAGCTGCGCGGCCCACCGTTCGGCGTCCGTTCTCAACGGCACCAGCGGACAGGGTACGTAGCCGCCCAGCACACACCCCCAGAACGCGGGTATGAAGTCCTCGGCCTGTTCCAGGAGGAGCGCGACCCGGTCTCCGGGCCGCAGCCCCGCTGCTCGCAGCCCGCCCGTCATGCGGGCTGCCGCCTGGAGCAGTTCGGGATACGTCAGCAGGGGTGACGTATCCGCCCCGTCGCCGGAGAGGCAGAGCACACCGGATTCGGGGCGGTTCCCGGCGGCGTCCAGCAGCAGATCCACCAGGCAGCCGCCGGGGCCGGCGCCGGGCACATCGGGCGTCGACGGGTTCTGGTCCGCGGTGTGAGGCAGTAATTCGCGCATGACTGTGGTCCTTTCCGACTACTTGCTGGGTTTTCGGCGGTCGAGGGGACTCCGGCGCACGGCCGAACCCGCCGAAGGCACGACAGCGCTGGGGTGGTGTCCGATCGGGCAGGGGCCGTCGGACAACCCCCTGGGGCTGTTCGGAAGTTCTCCGGGTGCCGCTCGGTGCGTTACGGACGCATCGAGCGCTTGAAGCGGTACGCGACCGGGTGGAGCCGCCAGCGCTCCGGTACCAGCGGTGCCGTCGTACGGACGACGGCCGCGACCCGGCGCAGCCGACGTTCGTCGTCCCGCGTCCACCGCAGGCCGAGGCGGTCGCGCAGCGGCTCGGGCAGGAAACCGACGACCAGCGCGTACACCAGCGGTTCGACGGCCGTGCGGCAGAAGCGCTGCCAGTCGCGCCGGGGCAGGCGCCACCAGCGCGGCGGCGGCAGGGCGGAGACGTTCAGGATGCTCAGCAGGTCGCGCATGGTGCGGTTGTCGCCGAGCCGCTCGTCGACCATGGTGGCGAAGTATGCGCCGAAGCCGTCCAGCGTCGGCGGCATATGGTGCTCGCGCAGGCCCAGGATCAGCCCGAGGCGGCGCCATTCCTCGTACAGACGCCGCTGGTCGGCGGGGCTCAGCGGGCGCCCGAACCACTGCTGTTCCAGGACGAGGGCCCGGTAGAGGGTGGCGTGCACCCACCAGTAAGCCTCGGGGTTGAGAGCGTGGTAGCGCTTGCCGTGATCGTCGACGCCCTTGATGCCCTTGTGGCTCTCACGCAGCCGGCCGGACTCGGCGAAGGCCGCGGAGCCACCGAAGATCAGGGTGAACACGGAGGTCATCCGCTGGTCGAGCCGCTGCCACGGCCCGGCGCCCACGGGGTTGGGATGCTCCTGGGTCGCGGCTCCGATGCCGGGGTGCGCTCCCTGGAGGAGGAGCAGGAAACCGGAGAGCAGCAGCAGTCGGCGGTCACCGCCGATCCGCCAGGCGACCGCCTCCGGTCCGAGCGGCTGGACGACGGAGCGCCGGGAGCGGGCGCTGTCCGCCGATATCGGAGACCGGGCAGGTAAGCCGGGATCAGCAGTCATGCCTGTCCTTCTGGAGGGGTGGGGGTGACCATGTCACCTACGCATCAAGGCGTACGGACACTGGCCGCGAAGCGTTCAACCGGGGGGCAAAATGTGTGACGCGCGGCCACACTACCCCGACAAATGCCATTGTCATAGGTTTAAGGATCTCTTCGGTTGATGTCGGATCATGGGATGAGATGGCCCAGCTGAACACACAGGAGAAGTGCCGGTGCGGTTACGGGAGTTCGGCGAGGGCGAGGCAGCCCGACCAGGACGGCCGGCAGACCCGCCAGGGGCGCGAGAAGTGATACGGGTGCGACCGTCGCCGCGCTCACTTGCCCACCCGCCGCCGGTCGCCGGCGTTCCAGGGCCTTGATCGGCCGGGACCGGATATCCGGTGGCCGCCCGGGCTTCGGGTTGGCAGGCTTCGGCCATGAACTCCCGACTCGGTGACGGTGACCTGTCGGGCCATGACCGGCTCGGTGACCCGTCAGATCACGCGTGGCTCGGCACGCCGATCGACGCCCGTCCGCTCTTCGCCCCCGAACAGACCGCGCTGATCACCACTTTGCGCGGCCTCGCACCCGCCGACTGGCACCGGCAGGCGGTACCGGGCTGGACCGTACGCGACCTCGCCGCCCACCTCCTGGGCGACTTCTACGGACGCCTCGCCCGCGACCGCGACGATCACAGGGAAGGCCCGCAGTCCGCGCCGGGCGAGCGTCTGGAGCCGTTCATCCACCGCATCAACCAGGAGTGGGTCGACGCCTCCCGCCGGATCAGCCCGGCCGCACTCACCGACACCCTGGATCTGATCGGCGGACAGGTCGTCCGGTTCTTCGAGGCGGCCGACCCCGGCTCGCCGTCGCTGGGGGTGTCCTGGGCCGGTGCCGACCCGGCGCCGATGTGGCTGGACAGCGCCCGTGACTTCACCGAGTTCTGGACCCACCGCCAGCAGATCCGGCACGCCGTCGGCCAGGGAACCGACCCCGAACCGCGGTCGCTGTCCGTGGTCCTGGACACCTTTCTGCGGGCCCTGCCGCACACGCTGCGCACGGTCGAAGCGCCGGTCGGCACGCAGGTCCGGGTACGGATCGACGGCCCGGCCGGCGGCACCTGGACCGCCACCGCCACGGGGGCTCGCTGGTCCCTGGCCGAAGCCGACGCCGCGCCCGGTTCCGAGCTTGATACTGCACCCGATACCGAGCCCGGCCCCCGGCACGTCGCCGCGCTCGTACGTCTGGACGCGGAGACCGCCTGGCGCCTCTGCACCCGCGGCATCCAGCCGGAGACCGCACTGGCTCGCGCCCGCGTCGACGGCGACCGCCGACTGGCCGAGGCGGTCTGCCGGATCGTGTCCGTCATCCACTGACTCCGGCAAGCGAGTCAGCGGGGGTTCTCCACAAAGTAGACGCCGGGACGAGCCGCGCAGCACACGAGGGCGCAGACCCGTCCCGGCCGACTGCTCAGCGGCCGGTGGCCCGGCCGCGGCCGGTCACTGCTGGACGTCGAGCGTCGCCCGGGCCGGGCGCAGGGTGTGGGACGGGTGCGGCTGGCGGAGGTCCGCCGAGCCGGTGCCGTCGAAGAGCCGCTCGCCCGCCTTGACCGGCGCGGTACCGAAAGCGCTCTTGAAGGACGCCGCGCCCTGGCTGGTCAGCGTGAAGGACATGCGCGCGGTGACCTTGCCGGAGGAGACCCGGACGTTCTTCCGGTCCAGGGTGAACGCCAGGAACGCCGCCCTGGCGGGCCGGGTTCCCCGGACGTCCCCCAGGATCCGGCCGGTGGCGAGGTCCGCCCTCAGATGGTTGACCCGCAGGTAGCGGCCGCCGCGGGTGAACTCGAAGCCGCCGTCGAAATGCAGCTCGCCCTTGGTCAGACTGCGGTTGAACGCGCCGCCGGTGATCGGCGTGGTGACGCAGCGCCGCTCGCGGGTGCCGGACACCCGGGCCGGGCGGACGGCGTTGAGCCGTACGTGCGCCTTGGCGAGGGCCCGGGTGGCTTCCGGCGCCAGGCAGAAGTCGCCACTGCCCTTGCCCACCCGGGTCAGCTCCCCCTGGGGCGCGGGCACCGGGCGCGGACTGTCCGGGGCGGCGGCCAGGGAGATGCTGCCGCCCAGTGGCGCGGTGAGGGCGAGCGCGGTCACACAGGCCGTGGTCAGCAGGCGGCGCGGTGCGGACATGGGGACGTCTCCTTCATGTACGGCTGCGGTCGGCCGCGGCTGACCGGCAGCGTTGCTGTGTTTGCTGAAGGTATTGACGCGCTGCGACCGATGGTGACGCTCATGACGTGAAATCACCCGTTTGCCCGACATCCACCAGCGTGTCGCCCCTGGGTTCGCGGACCGCAAGGGCGTAAAGGGGTGCGGGGCGGCGCCAGGAGGCACCGCGGGCGCGGCCCGGCACCCTAGCAAGCGGGAACCACCGTGGCGGTTCTTTGTCGGGTTGGCGCCAACAGAGCGGCGGCGTCCCGGCGCCGCATTAGCGTCCTCTTTCCCGTCACCCGGAGAAGGAGGGCACTTTGCGAAGCGTCGGACGACGGCGTTCGGTGATCGGCGATGTCCGGTCGCGGTTCTCGGTGGGGACCGGGCTGGTCATCGCCGGACTTTCCCTCACGGCCGTGGCCATTCTGCTGCCGGTGCAGTTGTTCGCGAGCAGTGGCAGCGCCGCGAACAGTTCCGCTCCCGCCGCGCAGGACGACGGGCTCGGGGTGTGGAACACGCCGTCGGGTCCGCTGACGCCGCTCGACCGGGAATTCGTCAGGAAAGTACGGCAGGCCGGACTGTGGGAACTGCCCGCGGGCCGGCAGGCCCTGCAACGCGGTAAGCGACAGGCCGTCCAGCATGCGGGCCGGCATTTGACGGAGGGGCACACCGATCTCAATCAGCGCGCCGCCGACGTGGGCCGCACCCTGGCCATCACGCTCCCCGGTCAGCCGACTCCCGAGCAGCAGGGCTGGCTCACCCAGCTCGACGCGGCCGAAGGCGACACCTATGAGCGGCTGTTCGCGAACCTGGCACGCCGCGCACACGGCAAGGTTTTCTCCCTTGTCGCCCAAGTGCGGGCGAACACCCGTAATTCCGTGATCCGGGACCTGGCCACCCGTGCCAACAACGTCGTCCTCGATCACATCACGGCCCTGGAAGAGACCGGACTGGTCGACTTCGACGCACTCGCCGACGGACAGCCGTCCGGCGGGTCCGGCACAGCTACGGTGGCGCCGCCACCCGCGAAGTGAAGCGAAGTGATGACATGAAACGGCAGCAACAGATACCGGCGCGGACGGCACGTCCGCACAAGAGGACGCGTCTGTCGAAGCGGAGCGGAGCGCTGATCGGCACGGCGCTGGCCGCGTGCGGCGGTACGGCGTTGATCGCCGCCCAGGCACTGGCGGGCACCGGAGGGCCCGGGGCCGGGGACGAGGACTCCCCGGCGGCCGGAGCCGTGGCGGCGGCCGGCCGGACGATCAGCTGTCCGGACGTGGGCCGGCAACTGCGCAGTCTTCCGGCACAAGCGGCACCCGAGGTGAACCGGAACCTGGGGCAGCTGGAGGCCCAGGTCGCCCAGGCGTTCCAGCGCTGGTCGGCCGACCCCGGCGCGCAGGATCGCGTACTGAACGAGCTGAAGCGGGACCGCGGCGCCACCATCGGGCGCATCACGGACGCCCTGCGGCAGGCCGGCGGCCGGCCCGGCGCGCTCGACCGGCTGAGCGCGTGCCGGACGACACCGAAGACCACCGCCGCACAGAGCGCTCCCCGGGGCGCGCGGGACGGAAACAGTGCGGACAACGGCCCTTTCCGCAACGACTTCGTCGACATCACGACCGTACGGCCGAACACCAGGGGCGGCGGAAACCAGGGCGGGCAGGGCGGTTCCTTCCGTTCGGAATGCGGGCGCAACGAGAACGGTCACAACAACCCGGACAATCTGATCGTGGCGCCGGGCGTGAGCAACGGCGCCCACCACATGCACGACTACGTCGGAAACCTGGCCACCACCGCGTTCTCCTCGGACAAGGAACTGGCCGGGGCGGGCACGACGTGTGGCAACGGGGACAGATCCACCTATTACTGGCCGGTGCTACGGCTGCGGGACAACGGGCGGGAAAAGGACGCCAACGCGCCCGGCGGCGGGCAGGACGGCAATGTGGGCACGATCGTACGGCCCGCCGAGGTGTCACTGACATTCGACGGGAACGGGACGGAAAAGGTGACCGCCATGCCGCCATTCCTGCGCAACCTCACCGGTGACGCGAAAGCGCTCACGAACGGCCCGGCAAACGCCAGAGCCTCGTGGAGCTGCACCGGCTTCGAGGACCGGCAGCTGGAGAACAAGTACCCGATCTGTCCGCAGGGCAGCAACGTCGTACGGTCGCTGGCGTTTCCCAGCTGCTGGGACGGGCGCAACACCGACAGCGCCAATCACCGCACGCACGTCGTCTTCCCGGACGGGAACGGGCGGTGCCGCAACGGATTCCGGGCGATTCCCCGGCTGGTGCAGCGGCTGACCTACACCATTCCGCCGAACACCCTGTACGCGGTGGACAGCTTCCCCGACCAGCTGCACAACCCGGTGACGGATCACGGTGACTTCATCAACCTGATGCCGCAGCGTCTGATGCGTACGGCCGTGGACTGCATCAATTCCGGCCGCGACTGCCGCTGAAAGAAAGGGACTTTCCCGTGAAATTCCCCTCCGGCCCCGCACTCCCCCTCCTCGCGGCGGGCGGCCTGTCCTGCGCGATCGTCATAACCGCCTACGCAAACAACGCCCCCACCCCACTCCCCCGCCCCACCAACCACACCATCCCCGCCCCCACCGGCCCACCCGCGTCCATGACACAGATCGCCGCCGCCCTCGGCTGCCGCGCCGACCTCATCATCGACGCCCGGGAACTGCGCGAAGGCGGCTGCACCACCGGCGCTGGTGTCTTCCGCATCCTGACCTTCAGCGGCGACGACAAGAAACGCGCATGGCTCACCGAGGCCCAGGCATACGGGGGCACCTACCTCGTGGGCACCCGCTGGTCGGTGACCGGCCCGTCCCGGAACGCACTGCTGCCGCTACGGAACAGCCTGGGCGGCACCATCGAGTCGGGCGCCGGACACGGCCACTCCCCCTGACGCCCCGCCCCCCGATCGCGCCGTCCCGCCCGCGCCAGGGCGGGACGGTGCCCCTTCCCCCCACTCCCGGGCACCGTCTTCGGTGCCCGTTTTCCGTGTGTGACAGCCTCCCGCCGGTGGTAGTGATCACGGGCGCGGACGTATGTTCGCGTCCGTAAACTCCGTGCGATCCCCGTATCACCCCCCGCAACGATCCTGGAGGCAATCCCATGGCATCCCCGCACCCCGTCGCGCCGACCGCGTCCCCGCTGCCGCTGATGCAGTTAGCCACCGGGTTCTGGGCGTTCAAGACGCTGGCCACCGCCGACGAACTGGGCCTGTTCGGCCTGCTCGACCGGCTGGGTGGCGGCACGGTCGAGGAGTGCGCCGAGGAGCTGGAGATCGGCATACGGCCCGCGGGGATGCTGCTGACCGGCTGCGCGGCGCTGGACCTGCTGGAACGCCGCGGGGACGGCCGGTTCGTCAACTCGGCGCTGACCGACGCCTATCTGGTGCCGGGCCGCCCGTACCACTTCAGCGGCTGGCTGCGGATGCTGGACCAGCGGCTGTATCCCGGCTGGGGCCGGCTCGGCGAGGCCGTCCGCAACAACCGGCCCACCACCTGGGACCCCGGCAAGCAGCCACACCTGTTCGACACCGAGGACCCGGGGCTGCTGTCCGTCTTCTGGGAGGCGATGCACGCCCTGTCGTCATGGACCGCGCAACGGCTCGGCGAGGTCGTGGACCTCACCGCCGGGGCCCGGCTGCTGGACGTGGGCGGCGGCTCCGGCGCGTACGCCATCGAGCTGTGCCGACGGCATCCGGGACTGAAGGCGACGGTGTACGACTTGCCGAAGGTGTGCCCGGTCGCGGAACACAACATCGCCGAAGCCGGGCTCGACGACCGGATCGGCACCCACCCCGGCGACTTCCTCGCCGAGCCCGATCTGCCCGGCGGGCACGACATCATCGTGCTGTCGATGATCCTGCACGACTGGGACGAGGACACCAACCGGATGCTGCTGGACAAGTGCTGCGCGGCGCTGCCGCCCGGCGGCACGCTGGTGATCAGCGAACTGATGGTCGACGACGATCTGACCGGCCCCGCCCCGGCCGCCCTGATGAGCCTGAACATGCTGGTCGAGACCGAAGGCGGCCGCAATTACACGGCCGCGGAGTACGGCTCCTGGCTGGTCGACGCCGGCTTCTCCGAAGTCCGCAAGGTCCCGTTCGAGGCCCCCGGCGCCAACGCGGCCATCGTCGCCCGCAAGTAGCGCCCGACAGCGTGACGCGGCGTGCGGGCCGTTCGCGACGTGCGCACGGGCGACGGACGGCCCGTGCGCACCGGCGGCTCAGGTGGCCGGCTGCTGCTTCGCGGTTCCCGGCAGGGTCAGGTAACGGTGAGGACGAGCTTGCCCTGAAGGTGGCCGCCGTCGAGCAGCCGATGCGCGTCGGCGACGCGCTCGAACGGGAACGTCTCCTGCACGTGGACCCGGAGCCTGCCCTGCTCGGCGAGTTCGACGAGACCTCGCAGGGCGACCGGATCGGGGTCGACCGCTATGCCGCTGAAGCGCATGCCGGCCGCCTCGTACTTGGCGGCGAGCGCCGCGTCCCCCATGGCGACCGCCGTCACCAGGTGACCGCCTGGGCGGAGCACTTCGAGCGACCGCTCGACGGTGTCGCCGCCGATCGTGTCGAGCACGACGTCGATGTCGCGGACCGCCCCGGTGAAGTCGGCCGCCGTGTAGTCGATCACCTCATCGGCGCCGAGCTCCTCGACGAAGGTGCGCTTGCCCCCGCCGGCGGTCGCGATCACGTGCGCGCCGAGCGCCTTCGCGATCTGGACCGCGACATGGCCGATCCCGCCACCACCACCGTGGACCAGAACACGGTCTCCCTCGGTCACGCCGCCGAGGTCGACGAGGCCCTGCCACGCCGTCAGCCCCACGACCGGCAGCGCCGCCGCCTCGACGTGCGAGAGCGACGCCGGTTTTCGCGCCAGGTGCAACGCCGGCGCCGAGACGACCTCGGCGTACGCGCTCGCCGCCCGCGGGAACAGCGGCATCCCGAACACCTCGTCGCCGGGCCTGAACCGCCATGTCTGCGGCGCCTCTTCGACCACGCCGCTGATGTCCCAGCCGAGGACGAACGGCGGCCGGCCGATCAGCGGGAATTCGCCGGCGCGCAGCAGCGCCTCCAGCGGGTTCAGCCCGATCGCCTTGACGCGGACGAGAACCTCGGTCGGGAGGGGCCGGGGCTCGGGTGCGTCCACGACGGTGAGCACCTCGGGACCGCCGAATGTCTGCTGGGTGATGACTCGCATGACTCTCCTGGCCTGGAAAACCTGTGAAAAGGGGGAGAGAACTCAGACTAGGTATCCGATAGGAACCAGCAGGTACCTTTGGCGCCATGAGCGGTTTCGGTCCCGGTGATCCCTTTCTCGCCGACTGCCCGGCGCGGCTGGCGGTCGAGCTGATCGCCGACAAGTGGACGGTGGTCGTGCTCTACGGCCTCAGCAAGGGCCCGGTGCGCCATGGCGAGCTGATCGAGCTGATCGGCGGCATCTCCCGCAAGATGCTCACCCAGACGCTGCGACGGCTGGAGGCGCACGGACTCATCCGCCGCCACGCCTATGCCGAGGTGCCGCCGCGCGTCGAGTACGAGCTCACCCCGCTCGGGGCGACGCTGATCGATCCGATCCACGTGCTGACCGAGTGGGCGAGGGCGAACGGCGGCGCAGTACTCGATGCACTCGACGCCGCCGGTCCCGAGCGGGTCGCTCCTGGCGGCTGAGGCCCCCGCTGGTGCTGTGGCCGGGAAGATCAGCGTGCACACCGCAGTCGCCGCCGGAGCACTCGCCTTCCTCGCGACCGCGTGCGGGCCGCTGGTATGGCTCGCTGTGCCGGTCGTCGCCGTCATCGCCTGGTCCCGCGTCGAACTGCGTGATCACACCCGTGCCCAGACCATCGCCGGAACGGTCGCCGGCGCCCTGGTTGCCGGGCTCGTCTTCACCGGACTCCGCGCATGACGCGCAGCCCCGGACGCCCGTAGAGAGCACGCCCGTGACGATGACGGCGCGCCGGCCGTCCGCGGCGCGCACGGGCGACGGACGGCCCGTGCGCACCACCGATTCAGGTATCCAGCCTCTGCTTCGCCGTTTCCGGCAGGGTCAGGTAGACGAGGAAGGAGATGAGGCAGAGCGCGGAGACGTACCAGGGGAACAGGTTCGCGTGGCCGGCCTGTTTGAACCAGGTGCCCACGTAGGGGGCGGTGCCGCCGAAGAGGGCCACCGTCAGGGAGTACGGGAAGCCGATGCCCGCGGCTCGTACGCGGGCCGGGAAGATTTCGGCGTTCACGGCGGCTGCCACCGCGGTGTAGCCGGTCAGCAGCACCATGCCGGCGCACTGGACGAGCGGCAGGGACCAGAACGCGTCGGTCACCAGGTGCAGCAGCGGTACGGCGAGGACCGCGAAGCCCAGTGCGAAGCCGAGCAGCAGTCCGCCGCCGACCTGGCCTACAAGGCCGTGGACAAGACCACCGCCGTGGACTTGAACGCGGAGTGGTTCCGCCACAACTACGAGCTGATCCTTCCGATCGGCCTCAGCGGACGGCCGGCAAAGCGCTGCGGGGCCCTACAAGGGCCACGGTCAGACACCGCTTCACGCTTCACGTGCCAGAACCCCGGTGTAGAGGTCACCTGCGTTGCGGTACGCCTCGTACGGCACTCGGGTGCCGCCCAGCATCTGTGTGTCATGTTTTCGGCGCGCCGGTGAGGAGGAAGCGGACCGGCGTCGCGCAACCGGCGGCGTCTTCGAGCCAGGGGTTGTGGCCGCCGGGCACGACCGCCAACTGTGCTTGGGGGATTTTCGCCACGCTTGGCCGCCCCCGCTGGGGGGAGCAGAACACGTCCTGTTCGCCCCAGATGAAGTGCAGCGGCGCTGTGATACCGGCCAGTTCGGTGTCGGTGAGGACGTTCTCCCGACGTGCGGCGCGTCCGTGCATCAGGCGGCGTAGCAGCGCACGGTAGGAGGCTGCCTGCCCTGGCAGGCGGAGTGGGAGGCGGTGCAGGTCGAGCAGGTCGTTGGTCATACCGTGGGCCGCGTACCGGGGAGGCCCGTGCCGCCATCGCAGCGGTTCCGCGGAGCGTGGGCAGTGCTGTCGCGGGCGTGCCGGTGATCGCTGCCCGGGATATGCGAGCCGGTGCGTCGATCGCCGTCCACAGAGTGAACAAGCCGCCCAGGGAGCTGCCGATGAAGGGCGCCTGCTGGAGTCCGAGCTCGTCCAGCGCTCCTGTCAGTTCACGGGCCGCCAGGTCGCGAACGGGTCGGCCCTGCCAGCGGTAGGGCGGTGCGGGACTGTGCCCGGGCAGGTCGAGCAGGACGTGGCGGTAGCCGGGCAGTTGGGCGATGAGAGGGGGGCGAAGCCCATGGCCGGGACCGAGAGACCGTTGACGTGGAGCACGGGTGTACCCGAGCCGGTGGTCAGGGCGCGTAGTCGGACCGGCGGATCTTCGAGCATGATGGGGTGTTCGGTCATCGTCAGTCCGTAGGTGGCGGCGACGCGCTCTTCCGCCGCCCGGATTCGTTTCTCAAGCCTTGTGGCAGCACGCATGACTCCACTGTCACCGTCCCCGCACGCTGGTTCTTGGACAAATGTTCCGGCGGTCTTCGGCACGTAGTATGGGCAGACGCGATCCACCGCGCACGAGCAGGATGCTGTGGCTGGGTGGGATGTCGCGCGGCCGTCGCGGCCCAGCCGGGTGGCGGGTGTCAGCATGGCCGGCTTCCGCGACCGGGGCACGGGCCCGGCCGATCTGCGGGCGCTCCCGCACCCGGCCGTCACGCTGGTTGTGGAGTTCGGTGAGGGCTGGCTCGTCGACGTCATGGGTCGGCAGCAGCGGGGAAGCCTCGTCGCCGGGCTCGCGCTCGGCGAGCTTCGTACGCGCGGCGAGAACATCGAGTGCGTGGAGGTGCACCTGTCCCCGGTGGTCGCGCGTGCCGTGCTGGGCGCCGGCCCGGCGGACCTGGACCACGCCGTGACAGCCCTCGATGATCTGTGGGGCCGGGGCGCGTCACTGCTCCGGGAGCGACTGAGGGATGCCCCGTCGTGGGAGAGTCGTTTCGTGTTGACCGACGCCCTGCTCGCCCGGCGATGCGAGACGGGGCCGTGCGTGGCACCGGAGGTGGCCCGGGCCTGGGACCGGATCGTCGTCAGCCGCGGCCGGGTGCGCATCGATGATCTGGCCCTCCAGGTCGGATGGAGCCGAAAGCGCCTGTGGTCCCGGTTCCGGTCGCAGATCGGCTGCTCTCCCAAGCGCGCTGCGAAGCTGGTCCGCTTCGACCATGCCGCCCACCACCTGGCCGCGGGCACGAGCGCGGCCCGGGTCGCGGGGTTACGCCGACCAGTCCCATCTCCATCGGGAGGTGAGGACGTTCACCGGAGTGACTCCGGCGGTCCTGGCCGGTGACCCAGGGCTGGCGGTGGACGGCATCGCGTGGGCGGATCAGGGACCATTCGCACAAGACCGGCCCCCTTAAGAGGGTGTCCTACGTGGTGAGGTGGGCAAGGCGCTTGTGGCAGACCAAGGTGGCGGCGAGGCCGAGGAAGGCCAGGTAGTTGCGGTGGTCGCGCTCGTAGCGGGGGCTGAGTCTGCGGTAGCCGGACAGCCAGGCCAGCGTCCGTTCGATCACCCACCGGTGACGGCCCAGCCGGTCGCTGGGCTCCCTACCGATACGGGCGATGCAGACCGCGATGCGCCGTCCCCGTAGCCATCGCCGCAGGTGCGGGCGGTCGTATGCCTGGTCGGCATGCACCTTGCCCACCGGGTAGTTCCGCCCACGTGCGGGGTCGTGTTTCGATTGATATCCGCCGATCATCGGCTTGAAACCGTCGCTGTCGGCGGTGTTGCCGCCGGAGAGGCCGACCACGAGGGGCAGCCCGGCCGCATCGGACAAGACGTGCAACTTGGAACCGGGCCGGCCCCGGTCCACGGGGCTCGGACCTGTAAGTTCGCCCCCCCTTTTCGCCCGCACGTGGGCAGTGTCGAGCACCAGGCGGGTCAGGTCGAGAAGACCGCGGCCGGCGAGCCGGTCGAGAACCCGCTGATGCAGACGGCCCACACCCCGGCCCTGGACCAGATCAAAAAGCGGCGGTGAGCGGTGGACTTCGAGACGCCGAAACACGGTGGCAGGGCCCTCCAGGCGCGCCCGGACACCAGCACGTACACGATCGCGGCGAACACCGCCTCATCGTCGACGTTCGCAGTTCCGCCGCCCTGGGGGCGCAGACGCGGCGGCGGCAGCAGAGGCCGGGTGATCTCCCATAACCCGCCCGGGACGATCCACCCCCAACGGTTGCTCACCATACGAGAGACCTGCCCACCTCACCACGTAGGACACCCTCTTAAGGCTGTGAGGGTGGGGACATGAACAAACACGATCCCCTCGCTGTCGCCAGGAAACTCGCACCGTTCGACTTCCGGGAACTCGCACCGTTCAACGGCGCCCCGTTCTGCGTGTATTACGGCGACCGGCTCGACCAGTCCGACTGGGAACTGCACCCCGACACCGACGAGTTGCTAATGGTCTTGGAGGGCAGTGTCACCCTCGAAATCCTCACCGGTACCGACCACTGTCGCGTGCCACTGACGGCCGGCCAGTTCACGATCGTGCCTTAGCTTCGCTTTTATCACCGGCGGTAAAGGATCGCTGGTGATAAGAGCGAAGCTAAGGGCCACTGGCACCGGCACATCGAGGTGCACGACGTCATCGAGTTGTTCTACACGCCGGGCACCACCGAGGAATCCACAGCCGACGATCCCCGCGTTTGCGCACCGGATCCGGCAGATACATGAGGCCGCACCGCACAACACCCCAGCCAAGGCGCCGACCGGCCACCGGAGCCGCGGCTGCGGACGGCCGCCGCCAGCCATGCGAACGAAAAGCCGACGGTCGTCGCGGACGGCAGCGGGTCCTCCTCCGGCCGCTGCCCGGCTCCCACCCGCCACAGGCGCTACCTCCAGCGGCCCGGTGTGAGGGCCTGTACGGACCGTAGAACCAGTGGCAGTGGCGGCCAGCCTGGTTCCAGGCAGGACCGGCCCGGCCAGCGGCACGAGTGCGTCATTGGGCGGGGTGGAAGGCCGGCCGGGCGGCAGCCCGACCACCCGGCGCGGTTGCCGCGGACAAGACCTGCTCCTGCCGCGGCAAGCGTGTCTACCGGCGCACCGGAGACCGCCGACTGATCACAACATCACTCAGGCCCTAGTCGAGGCTTTGGTGGGTGAGGACGTGTTGGGCCGTGTGGAGGAGGGGCTGGCTGTGGCGGAAGGAGTGGGCGCGGAGGCGGGCGAGGGCGTCGTTGGGGGTGAGGCCGTATCGGGCGGCGAGGATTCCGGCGGCGATGTGGACGCTGGGCGGGTAACCCTGGGGGCCGGGCTGGGCCGGGCGGTTTCGGGTGGTGAGCAGGTCCGGGTGCTCGTCCAGGGCGAGGAGGGTGATGATGCGGGCGTAGGCGCCGGCCCGCGCTTGTTGTTCGGGGGTGAAGGGGGTAGGGGTGCAGCGGCAGAGGTCCAGGGCGCCGATGGTGCGGCTGCCGAAGGTCAGGGGCAGGGCCAGGACGCTACGGGCTCCTTGTTCACAGGCGGTGGGGGCGTAGGCGGGCCAGCGGCCGTGGGCGTGCTGCAGGTCCGTGACGTCGACCGGTTCACGGTGGCTGTAGGCGTCGATGCACGGGCCTTCGCCGGTGACCAGTTGGGCGTCCTCGACCAGGCGGGCGCGCTCGTCGGTGGCGCCGGCCAGCAGACGCAGTTCTCCGGCGGTGATCAGGGTGGTGCCGGCGAAGTCGGCGTCCAGGTCGTCGGCGCAGGCCCGGCAGGCGGTGGTGAGGGTGAGGCCGTCGGTGAGGACGGCGGCGCTCACGCGCTGCCACGCCGCGGTGTGATGGTCGTGGTCCATGGGTGTGTCCCTGCTGCGGGGTATGCGCCGGCAGAGCGGGAGGGGCACGTCCTTCCCGCCGGGGTCTGGGGCGGTTACCGGGCCGGGTGGCGGGTTAGGGGCGCTGGACGGTGGTGGTGTCGAGGGTGCCGTCGGTGACCTGCTGGCACAGCTGGGTCAGGCGCAGTTGGTGGGCGCGGGCGTGGCGGCGCAGGGCGTCGAAGGCGGTGTCGAAGTCGGTGTTCCAGCGTTCGGCGAGGATGCCCTTGGCCTGTTCGATGACGATGCGGCTGGACAGAGCGGCGCGGAGCTGGGCCCGCTCGACGTTGCCGTACATGATGCTGCGCTGCTGGAGGATGGCGATGGTCGCCACGTCCGCCAGGGCCTGGGCCACCCGGGCGTCGGCTGCGCTGAGGTCCTGTTCGCGGGTGTCGAAGAGGTTCATGGCGCCCACGGTCTGCTGGCGCAGGCGCATGGGCAGGGCGTGGGTGGTGGCGTAGCCGGCCTGGCGGGCGCGGGCGGCGAAGCGCGGGAAGGCGGCGGTCTGCACGTCAGAGGCGAGGTCGACGTTCAGGCGGGCGGTGCCGCTGCGGTGGCATTCCACGCAGGGGCCCTGGTGGGTCTGCAGGACGAACAGTTCCAGCAGCCGGGTGTGCTCGTCGGAGGCAGCGATCACCTGGAGGTTGCCGTCGGGGTCGGCGAGCATGACGCCCACGGCCGTCACGTCCAGCAGCTGGTTGCAGCGGTCGCACAGCTGGTGCAGGAAGTCGATCAGGTCGAAGTCGTCCACCAGGGTGTCGACGGCCTCGACCATGGCCGCCAGTAGTTGTTCCTCACGTGTCATGGCCCTTCAGTCCCTCCGCCGGCGGCAGTGGCCGGCCCGTTTTCATCATCTCGAAAGCTCAGCCGGCGGGCCACCACGTCCCCGGCGACCTCTGTCACCGGGCGCCCGTGACGGAAGGCATGGGCGCGCAGCCGCAGCAACGCCTGCGCCACGGGCACGCCGGCCTGCACGCTGACCATGCCGCTGGCCTGGTGGACAGCGGCCCGGTAGAAGTCCCCGCCCCCGTCCGCGAAAGCAGCCAGCTGCGGACCGCCTTCCACCAGAACGGCGGTCAGGGCGTTGGCCACCAGCCACGTGTCGGTCATCGTGGCGTCCGCCAGCGGGCTCGGCGCCGCGCGCTGCAGCGTCAGGGTGCCCAGGCACGCGGCACCGACGTGCAGCGGGAAGCAGAAGAGCGCGCCGATGCCCAGCGCCGCGGCCTCGGGCAGCAGCGCGGGCCACCGCCCGGACGGAACCCGCGCCAGGTCCGGCACCAGCACCGGCGCACAGCACACCCCCACCTCCGGGCCCGGCCCCTGCCCCAGCGTGAACTGCAGCTCCTCCAACTGCGCACTGGCACCGTCGGAGCACCACAGCACCTCGCTCAGGCCGCTGTCCGCCAGCACGGAGACGGCGACGCCGTCCACATCCAGCGCCCGGGCGCACACGTGCGGATCAACGCCGATCAGACCCGTATCGGCTCCGGTGGGGGCCAGATGTTCCAGCACGGCAGCCAGGTCACGGTCGGCATCCACCCGTCCCACCTCCAGCAAGCCACAGCCGGAAACGGCCTCTGCGGCGCAGGAACGCACTCCGCCGGCCATCAGCCTAGGGGCACCCCCACCCTGCTGTCCGGGGCTGCGCATACCCGAAAGGACGTGCCCGATGCCGCGAACAGGTCAGAGACCGGAAACCACCGGAGAATGGCGGCCACCGGCCGCCCGTAAACACCGTGGGACGCCTGCCCGGGGCGTAGGGTGGAGGCGTAGCTGCCTGAAGGTGACGTGCTCGTCCACCACTTCTGACATTGGCTTCCGGTCAGGGCAGCATCGGCGGTGAATGCCGGAGATCGGAACACCCTCATGAGTGCCCGCCCCCCTTGCACGCCCGCCCACTTGTGCGCCGAGCCCGCGGTGAGCGGGCCCCGGGCGGAAGCCGTCGCCCTGGCCTCCCGCCACGTGGGCCAGCCCCACCCCGCCCGGCACCTCGGCGAAGCCTGCCGCACCGCCCTGGATGACGTCTATTCCGTGGGCCTGACGCTGGCGGTCGACGCCGCCCTGGCCCAACGCACGTCCCTGTGCGCCGCCGGTCCCCTGGCCACCCACGGCGAGAGACTTCAGATCAACCTCGGCGAAGGCCCCTGCGTCCAGGCCCTGAACCAGGGCACCCCGGTCCACGCTGACGACCTCGACGACTCCCACACCACACGCCAGTGGCCCGTCTACGCCCAGCAGGCCCTGGCCCACCACATCCGTGCCGCCTTCGCCCTGCCCGCCCTCAACGGCCCCGACCCCGCACAGCAGTCCGGACTGGCCCTCACCCTCTACCGCGACCAGCCCGGCCCGCTCTCCGCAGCCGACCTGCACACCGCCCAGCTGCACACCGACGCCGCGGAACTGCTGCTCCTGGCCGTCCCCCGGCCCGCCGAGGACGACCTCACCGACGTCTGGCTCCTGCCCGCCGACGCCGTCGTCCACCAGGCCACCGGCATCATCAGCTACCGCCACACCCTCACCACCGGCCAGTCCCTCGCGCTCCTGCGCGCCCACGCCCACACCACTGACACCGACCTGACCACCCTCGCCCACGCCATCGTCCACGACAACCTGCACCTGCCCGACCCACCCGACACCGACCCCACCAACACCTGACACCCCCCGAGGGCCCTGAGTACGACGGGCCTCCGCCTCGGAGCGATGAGACGACTCGTCTGAAGGCGATCAAGCGATACACCAGGCGCAGCAATGTCGGCGTACACGTGAACGTGGCTCCGGCAAGATTTTCGCAGGCAGAGATCACCCCGGCGGCGCCGCCCTGCTGGTGCAGCGTCGCCTCAAGTGCGCGATCAGGACGACGCGTTGCCGTAGCAGGGGGACGCCGGCGCGACCGGCCACAATCCGCTTCTGGAGCTTCACGTCCGTGACACGACCTTCATTCATCCCGGAGCTGCAGGGAGTGGTGATGCCGCGAGCCACCGCGTCCTGGTCCTCCCGGATGCCCTTCGCCAGCACCGCCAGGGGCGCATGTCCGCAGGTGGCGAGCCGAGTGAGCCAGCCGGGCAGCGCGGTGGCGTCGCGCTGGTCGACCACGGTGGCGAACTCGCGGACAAGCTCGTGGACGTGCACAAGTTCCGGGCAGTGCGCGAACAGCAGACCCAGCCGTTCCTGGGCCTCCACGGACCGGCGTTCGGGCGGAGTGATGATCCACCGGGCGACCTGGAGGGGCGAAGACGCACGGGTCGGCGGGGTCTGCGTCCCGTTCGTCTCGCGCCAGGGTGCGACGGCGACTTTGACGCGTTGGTAGTGGCCGCGGTAGCCCTTGGCGATCAACTCCTGGTGCAGGACCCTGGCGTTGTGCTCAGCCTCGTCCCAGCGTTGCTGCAGGTAGTCGAGGTGGGCGAGTGAGCTGTGGGCGGGCGGAGCCGGGGGTGACGCACTACTTCCTGCCGGCTGGTGGCGCGGGCGTACTTGTGGACGGTGCGCCGGTTCAGGCCGAGCTCACGGGCGATCGCGCTGCTGCTGAGGCCCGTGCCGGTGTACTCGTGGACGGCCTCGAACAGGCGCTTCGCGTGCCGCCCGGCCCGGGTAGCCTCAAGCGTCGCCCCGGCGTCCGAGGCACGTTGCGGTTCCTCGTGCTCGGCGGGCGGCGGGACGGCGGCTACCAGGCAGGCGCGGTGTGCGACCGCTATGTCCTGGACTCGCCGCGACCCGCGGAGTCTGCCGTCTTTTGCGCACCCGTACCGCGTACGGGGCGGAGGGGGCGGCACTTCAACCCGCTCTTGGAGGGCGAGCCGGAGTTCGCCCGTTTCTTCGGACGGTATGTGATCACCGTGTTCGTGCAGGACAGGAGACCGGAGGAGGCCGAACCGGCCCATGCCCGGGGTGAGCGGGCACGGGCCGTCGGCGGGTGTGCGGCTGTCAGCGGGGCAGGACGGCTTCGATGGCGGTCGTGACCTCCTCGGCACCGGGATCGGTCTGGGGTGCGAAGCGCGCGGCGACGGTGCCGTCGGGGGCGGCGAGGAACTTCTCGAAGTTCCAGCGGACCTCGCCGGTGTAGCCCTCGGCGTCGGCGGTGTCGATGAGTTCGGTGTAGAGCGGGTGGCGCGTGGCACCGTACACGTCGGTCTTCTGCGTCAGGGGGAAGGTGGTGCCGTAAGTGGTCGAGCAGAAGGCGGCGATCTCCTCGGCGGTGCCGGGTTCCTGGCCCACGAACTGGTTGCAGGGCACGCCCAGGACGGTGAAGCCGCGCGGCGCGTAGTGCTGCTGGAGCTTTTCCAGGGCGGCGTACTGCGGGGTCAGGCCGCACTGGGAGGCGACGTTGACGATCAGTACGGCCTTGCCGCGGTACTGGGCCAGGTCGGCGGGGCCGCCGGTGAGGGCGTCGATCTCGGTGTTGAGGACGGACATGTCACTCCTTGGGTGAGGTGCTGGTCTTGCCGGTCAGGGGCCGGGTCAGCCGCGTACACCGTGAACGTGGCCGGGCTCGTTGGGCTGTGGAGTGTGCGGATGCGGCCGGGGGCGGGGGTCGTGGCTGATGAGGAGGGTGGCGGTGATCGCGGCGAGGGTGATGATGCCGGCCGCCCACCACAGGGCGGTGCTGTAGCCGTGGACGAGGGCTTCGGTGGCCTGGCCGGGGTGGTGGCGGGTGTAGGCGGCGGTCGTGGTGGCGGCGATGGTGTTGAGCAGGGCGGTGCCGATCGCGCCGCCGACCTGCTGGGAGGTGTTGACCATGGCCGAGGCGATGCCGGCGTCCTGCGGCCGGGCGCCCAGGGTGCCCAGGCTGAAGGCGGGCATCAGGGCGGTGCCCAAGCCCAGGCCGGTGACGAGCATGCCGGGCAGGACGGCGGTCCAGTAGGAGCTGTCGGGGGTGATCCGGGTAAGGAGGGCCAACCCGGCGGCGGCCACCAGGAAGCCGGGGCCCATCAGGACCCGGGCGGGCAGGCGGGGGGCGAGGCGGGAGCCGATCTGGGTGGAGGCGATCACCGAGGCGGCCGCGATCGGCAGGAACCCGGCGCCGGCCTGCACCGGGCTGAGTCCCAGGACGCTCTGCAGGTAGTACGTCAGGAACAGGTACATGCCGAAGTTGCCGATCACGGCCAGGCCCACCGCGAGGTAGGCGCCGCCGCGGTTGCGGTCCGCCAGGACGCGCAGGGGCAGCAGCGGGGACGTGACCCGGCTCTGCAACTTCGCGAACGCGGCCAGCAGGACCAGCCCGGCGCCCACGGGGCCCAGGGTGGCGGTGGAGGTCCAGCCGCCCTCGGAGGCGTGGGAGAGCCCGTAGACGAGGCCGACCACACCGGCCGAGGCGAGCAGGACTCCGGGAACGTCCAGGCGGGGCCGGGCCCGGCCCGCGGGCGGGTCAGGCAGGGTGCGCAGGGCCCCGGCGGCGGCGATGACGCCGAAGAAGATGTTGATCAGCAGGGTCCAGCGCCAGTTCAGCGCCTGGGTGAGCACCCCGCCCAGCATCAGGCCGATGGCCGCGCCTCCGCCGGACAGCGCGCCGAAGACACCGAACGCCTTGGCACGTTCCTTGGTGTCGGTGAACATCACCGACATCAGCGAGAGCACGGCAGGCACGAGCATGGCGCCGAAGGCGCCCTGCAGAGCACGCGCCCCGATCAGCATTCCGGTGTTCAGGGCCGCGCCGCCGAGGGCGGAGGCGGCGGCGAAGCCGACGACGCCGGCCAAAAGGGTCCGCTTGTGCCCCCACAGGTCCGCGAGGCGCCCGCCGAGCAGCAGCAGACCGCCGAAGGTAAGGGAGTAGGCGGTGATCACCCACTGGCGGGAACCGTCGGAGAAACCGAGGTCGTGCTGGACCGAGGGCAGCGCGATGTTCATGACGGTGACGTCGAGGACGACCATCAGCTGAGCCAGACAGATGAAGAACAGAGCGATCCAGCGTCTGGGATCAGCCTGCGCGGGCGTGGGTGAGGACATGACGGCCTTCCTTGTCGAGCAGAGGGGGAGCGCAGCTTCGCGGGGGGGCAGGCGTAGGGGTGAGTGGCGCGGGCGGTTCGCAGAGCACGGGCCCACCAGGTCAGCTGGTCCAGCAGCGTCTTGGCGGCGGTGTTGCAGCCCTCGTCGGTGGGGCGGCCGTCCGCGTCGAAACGGTCGAAGTAGTTGGCGAAGGTGACGACATCGCGGAGGGGCACGGTGTGTAGCTCGCCGAAGACCAGCCGCAGCTGCTCGACGGCCCGCAAGCCACCGGAGGCGCCGCCGTAGGAGACGAACCCGACCGGCTTGGCCTGCCACTCGGCGTAGAACCAGTCGATGGCTGCCTTCAGCGGGGCAAGGAAAGAACGGTTGTACTCGGCCGTGATCACCACTAAGGCGTCCGCGGCCGCGATCCGCTCCGCCGTCGCAGCGACCTCGGCGGGGCGCTCGGTGGTCAGTTCCATCGGCAGGCGGACCTCGGCCAGATCGATGACGTCCAGCGTGAGGTGCTGATGCGCGCCGGCCTGGTCGGCGAACCAGGCAGCGACCGTGGAAGCGAAGCGGCCCTCGCGGGTACTCGCCACGATCACTGCCACCCGCAGCGGCTGGTCGGTGCTGGGCGAGGAAGGGGAGAGAAGACATGGAAGATCCTCCAAGAAGGGTGCGCTGACCGGTGCCGCCCGCCCTGGGCACTCACCTCCGCGCACTCGGCGCGGCGGGTGGGCGGCTTGCTTCACGGTCACAGCAGGAGGTGCGGTTTCCGAAGCCGTACGCTGGAATCCGAAAAGATCCCTCACGTAGACAGGGCAAAGCGATGATTTCCGGCGGCATCCCCGACGAGATCGATCAGCGCCTGGTGCAGGAACTGCTGCGGGACGCACGCGCACCGTTCTCCCGCATCGCCGAGGCCATCGGTGTCTCCGAGCACACCGTCGCCCGCCGCTACCGGCGCCTGCACACCATGGGCATGCGTGTCGTCGGCACCCCTGGACCCCAGCACGGCGGGCCGACCAGGTGGATGCTGCGCGTGCACTGCGCCCCCGACGCCGCAACCAAGATCGCCGACGCGCTCGCCGGCAGAAACAACACCAGCTGGGTCGTCATCGCCTCCGGCGGCACCGAACTGCACTGCGCCGTCGACACCCACAGCACCCGCGAACGCGACGCCCTGCTCCTGAACAAACTGCCCCACACCCCCCGCGTCGCCTCGGTCAGCGCCCACATGATCTTGCAGACCTTCGCCGGCACCTCCGACATCTGGTACGCCCCCCTGCCGCGGACCGACGACCAGCAGGCAGCACACCCAAAGGCGGCAGCCGAGCCCGCCGAACTGGACGCAGTGGACGAACAGCTCATGGCTCACCTCGCCAAGGACGGCCGCGCCCCGCTGACCGAACTCGCCCGCACCACAGGTCGTTCACCGGCCGGTATCACCCGGCGCCTGGACCGACTCCTCACCACAGGGGCACTGCACCTCGCCGTCGATTACGCCCCCGAATACCTCGGCTTCAACGTTCTGGTGCGCTTCTGGCTCCGCGTCGCCCCCGGGCAGCTCGGCACCGTCGGCTCCGCCCTCGCCGACCACCCGGAAATCCCCTTCGTGGCCGTCACCACCGGCGCCTCCAACATGGTCGCCACCGGCATGTTCCACGACACCCACGAGCTCTACGAGTACCTCGACCACCGCATCGGCACCCTCCCCGGCGTGCAGTCGATCGAGACCGCGCCCATCCTGCGCGAAGTCAAACGCCTCACCTACCCCAACGCCCCTCGATAGCCGCGATACGCACGCGCCTCCTTCGCCCCCCGAAGGGCCCCAAGGCCCTCGTGCCCGGTGTGGCTCCGGAGCACGCCACGCAGCCCACCCCCTAACGGCAGGCTGTTCCCGGCGGACTCGCGTTGCAGCGCAGGAGACGCAGGGTAGGGGCGGTGGTTCGGGCATTACGGAGGGCCGGGGCTGCCCGGTTCGCAGGGGGCGCTGAGCCGCGTACGGTCCGCGTGGGGATGCCTGCGACGGCGCAGGTGATCGCTCAGGAAGCTGGGCGTGCGGAGGTCGGCTCCTGGCGGGCGAGGAGTCCGCTGGCGGTCACCTCTGCCGTGCGGCGCACCAGGCCGGTGAAGTCCATCCGCAGGGGGGCCAGCGCCGGGTCGGAGTCGTAGGCGGCCTGTAGCGCCTCCGAGGGGCGGCTGCACGGCCAGGCTGCCATGGCCGCGAGCACGGTCGTCTCCACCAGCCTGGACGCGCCCTCGGCGCCGAGTTCAGGAAGGTGCCGCCGGACCACTTCGATCAGGGCCAGCGTGTTCTGCCAGGCCGCGTGCTTGTGCCGGACGGCGACCTCGGTGGAGATGTTGTGTTCCAGCACAGCGGCCTGCGCGGCGAGCAGATCACAGAGCACCGGCCGCCCGGCCAGGGAGACTGCCAGAGTCTGTGCCAGCCTGTCCCCGCGCTCGCGCGGTGTGCCGCCGCCCGGAGGGGCACTGCGCCCCAGTTCGGCGGCCCAGTCGTGCATCTCGGCCTGTAGCAGCTCCAGCAGGACTGCTTCGCGGGACTCGAAATAGCGCAGCACATTGGATTTGGCCAGCCCTATTCGGCGGCTCAGCTCGTTGAGGCTGAGCTTGGCGACCGGCATCTCGGTCAGCATCGCGGCCGCGGCCGCCAGGACCTGCCGGCGCCGTTCGAGTCGCTGCTCATCGCTGCGTGCGCGCTGGAACTCCACCCGTCCATCGTAGCTACCGCCGGTCTCTTAATAAAAGACCACCGGTCTGTTACGGTGGAAGATGTTAGAGACCAGTAGTCTTTTAGGAGGCAGGGATGTACCGGGTTCCCGATCAGCAGGGAAAGCTCGCCGTCGTGACGGGCGCGAACAGCGGCACCGGCAAAGAGGCCGCCAAACGCCTGGCCGCAGCCGGAGCCCACGTGGTGCTCGCCGTGCGAACCCCGGCCAAGGGCGAGCAGGCGCAAGCGGAGATCCGCACCGCACACCCCGCCGCCCGGGTCAAGGTCCGCCGGCTCGACCTGGCCGACCTGGCTTCGGTCCGCGAGTTCGCCAACGATCTGATCGCCGAGGGCAGGCCGCTGGACCTGCTGCTCAACAACGCCGGAGTGGCGAACGTACCCACCCGGCACGAGACAGCGGACGGATTCGAGCTGCAACTGGGCAGCAACTTCCTGGGCCCGGTCGCGCTCACGGTCAAGCTGCTGCCGCTGCTGCTGTCGGCCCCCGCGCCACGCGTGGCCACGATGAGCAGCCTCGGCGCCGCCACCGGCCACATCGACTTCGACGACCTCCAATCCACCCGCAACTACAGCCCGACGAAGGCATACGCCCAGTCCAAACTGGCCGATCTGATGATGACCCTGCACCTGGCAGACCTCGCAGCCCGGCACCAGTGGCCGCTGCTGTCGGCCGGTGCGCACCCCGGCACCACCCGCACCAACCTGATGGCCTCGGGGCCGACCCTGGGCGGCGGCCGACCGGGCCGGTTCACCTCGCTGGCCGCCAAAATCGTGCCCTCCCAGGGGCCGGAGCAAGGTGCGGAACCGTTGCTGTATGCGGCCACCAGCCCCGACGCCGCGCCCGGTGGCTACTTCGGCCCCCGCTGGGTCATGACCGGCCCCCCGAAAGCCATCCGCCCGCCGCGCCGCGCACAGGACAAGGCCGTCACGGCACGCCTGTGGACCGAAGCCGAACACCTCACCGGCATCACCGTCGCCGACCAGCTCTGACCGGCCCGCCCTTGCTGGTGCCGCCGGCCTGCCATCTGGGGAGTCATGTGGGGGCCGTCAGGCCGGGTGGGTTGCGGTGGTCGATGATGTCGCGGGCGAGGTCGAGGATGGGGCGTCCGGTGGTGTAGGCGTGGGAGCGCAGCAGGAGCAGGGCCTGGTCGAGGGGGAGATGGAGGCGGACGGCGAGCATCCCGGAGGCTTGGTGGACTTCGGCGCGGTGCAGGGTGGCAAGGTCGGTGGCCGGATCGCGGCGGCCGTCGGCGCCGGGCAGCATGGCCAGCAGCAGGAAGGTGGCGGTGTCGGTAAAGGAGCCGGTGTCGAGCTGCTGCTGAAGGGTGAGGGGACCGGGGCGGGTGCGGTAGCCGGTGAAGGCGCCGAGCCGAACGGCTCCGATGGCCAGCGGGAAGGCGAAGAGGGCGCGGGCCCCGGCCTGCAGGGCCTCGGGCAGGAAGGCGGGCCAGCGGGTGTCGGGCAGGCGGGCCAGGTCGGATTCGCAGATGGCCCGGCCGTGGCGTACGCAGTCCAGGGTGGGGCCTTCGCCGAGGGTGTACTGCAGGTCCTCCAGGACCGTGCCGAGGCGGTCGCCGGTTGCGTGCCAGAGCAGTTCGGGGGCGTGGCCGCCGGCTTGGGCGGAGATGGTGACGCAGGTCAGGCCGAGTGCCTGGGCGCAGCGGTCGGCGGGCAGCAGGCCCAGGCCCGGGGGGCTGCCCAGGGTGTCCAGGAGGGCGGTCATCAGCGGGCTGGTCGGGGGGTCACGGGGCGAGGGCATCTGCCTGGCCCTTCCGGTGTGATCGCGGGAAAGCGGGCTTGAGCTGGTGCTGACCGTTCCCGGGGCAGCGGGCGGGCCCCTACGCGGGTGGTGCGGTGAACTGTTCGGGATCGGCCTCGCCGATGATGACCTGGTGGGAGAGGTCGGTCAGCAGGATCTGGTGGTGGCGGGCGCGGGAGCGCAGCCGGGTGAAGGCTTCGTCGGGGGTCAGGCCGAGGTGTGCGGCGAGCATGCCTTTGGCCTGTTCGATGACCACGCGGGTGCCCAGGGCGCCTTCGAGCTGTTCGTTGATGAGGGTCTGGTCGCGGATGGCGCGGTATTGCAGGATGCCGATGGTCGCGGCGTCGGCCAGAGCCTGAGCCAGGCGCAGGTCCGGCCCGGCCAGGGCCTGGGGGCGGGTGCGGAAGAGGTTGAGTGCGCCGATGGTGGACTCGCGCAGGCGCAGGGGCACTGCGGCCGCCGCCCGGAAGCCGCGTTCGCTGGCCCATTCGGTGAAGCGGGGCCAGTGCTCCTCGGCCTGGTGGGTGTCGAGAGAAGTGTCAGGGATGGGGGTACCGGTGTGGATGCAGTCGCGGCAGGGGCCCTCCTGCCATTCGATCTGCGCCAGCTCCAGACGCCGGGTTTGTTCGTCGGAGGCGGTGGCGTCGACCATGCGGCCCTGGGTGTTCAGCAGGATGACCCCGGCCGCGTCCACCGGCAGCAGACTGGTGGTGCGTTCGGTCAGGGTATGCAGGAAGTCCATCACGTCGAACTCGGCGACCAGAGTGTCGGCCAGTTCGACGAACACGGAAGTGATCTCCTCTTCACGGGAGACCTGCTCTCGCTTGGCGGGCATAACACTCCCTCCCGACCCTTCATTCGGGGATGAGGGGCGATTGCGCCGGGCGGGGGCACCGTCCAGCGACGGCCCGGTACGGGGTCGTACCATCAGCCTGGCACCGGCACGGGCCGCCACCAACCTCTGGGCTCCGCTTTCGGCGGCGATGCGCACGCAGGCCGGGTCCGTCGCGGGCTGCACTGCCCGGCGGCCGCCGCGACGGCTGCAATCACCGGCCTCTCTCGTCTAGCGTGCAGAAGCCCGCGTACGCACCTCACCTGGCCCCGTCCACGTGCACTGGCACGGACGCACGACCTACACAATCCAGCAATGTATCGATTGCGTCCAGCGGCAGAACGTGATCCACCACGTCGGCATCCACAGCGACCTGCGGCTCCCCGCCCCTCGATGCAACGTCTCGCTGACCCAACCAAGACCGCAGGCAGCTTAGAGCTGACATCTGCAAAGTCAACCTGTACCAGACACCAGTACTTCGCCCGCCACTTCCACGAGCAGCACACGGAACTGCTCGGCGTGCTCACCCCGGACGTCTTCGAGCCGTTCTCCCCCACATCAGCACCCCGACGCAGAACCACGTGTACGACGAGGCCGCGCAGACGGCCATGGTGGGGCCGCCGCCGGTGGCCATGGTGCACAAGATCCAGGAGGAGCTGGACCTGATGATCGTCGGCGCACCGCCGGAACGCACGATCGGCCTCGGCATCTGGTCATCGCGCCTTCGGTGACGACGGGCTCCGGTACGCGTGACGACGCGGGCCGGAGCCCCGCGCGTACGCGCACACGCGGCCGGCTCACCGCGTGCGAGGCCGGGATGTCGTCCCTCACGGCAGCGGCGTCGCCGCGTCGGTGTCGGGAGCCGCGGGGCCCCAGGGGCGTTCGAGGATCCGGCGGAGCGTGGTGAGGGAGGACGGGCCCAGGCGTCGGCCGAGTTCGTCCTCCAGGCGGGCGATGAGGGTGCGGGCGAGGCGGTGCACGCGCCGGCCTTCGGCGGTCATGACGATGGTGCGGCGGCGGGCGGAGGCGGGGTCCGGGATCTGTTCCAGCAGGCCCATGCCGATGAGGGCGTGGACGGCCTGGTGGGCGCTTTGCCGGGCGACGTTCATCCGGCGGGCCAGGTCCGAGACGGTGGTGCCGTCGGGTGGCATGTGGGCGAAGACGTTCTGCTGGCCCAGGGTGATGGGCCGTTCGCCGGCGTCCGCCATGGCGGCGGCGAGCGCGGTGTCGAACCAGTGCTTGCCGTCGGCGAGGAGCTGGGGAAGGTTGCGGTCGGGGGTCATCAGACGTCCTCGCTGGTGTCGTCGGCTGTCGGCCGGTCGCCGGCGCAGTGGCGGGAGGCGGGTACGGTGCCGGCGGCCCGGGCGCGGAAGGCGGTGGGCGTGGTGCCGGTACGGCGGCGGAAGAAGGCGCTGAATGCGGTGGCGTGGTGGAAGCCGACGCGTTCTCCGATGACGGCGGGGGGCAGGGCGGTGTGGGCGAGGAGACGTTTGGCCTCCAGCAGGACGCGGTCGTCGATGAAGCGCTTGGCTCCGCAGCCGACGGCCGCCCGGGTGGCGCGGGTGAGGGTGCGCACGCTGTAGCCGAGCCGGGCGGCGTAGTCCTCGGCGCGGTGGGTGTGGGGGAAGTTCTCCTCGACGGCCTGCCGGAAGCGGCGGAATGGCTCGTCGCCGCGACCGTCGGGCGGTGGGGAGCCGTCCGGGTGGGCGAGGTGGAGCAGCAGGGCGGACAGGAGGCTGCGCATGGCTTCGATGTGGGCCTCCAGCGGCAGCATGGCCACATCGCCGTAGCCCTCTTCGAGCGCCCTGCGGACGTGGCCGAGGGCGGGTGCCCGACGGGCGGAGGGCCGCAGCAGGCAGCGACGGGTGTGGTCGTCCGCGCCGGTGACGGAGACCGTGGCGGGGCTGAGGAAGCCGGACGGGAAGAGGATCGCGGTGCCCTCGGCCTGGGACAAGGGCGTGAGGAACTGCAGAACCTGTCCGGGCCGTACCCACAGCCAGCTGCCGGGGGTGACGTCGACGGTGCTGAAGTCGACGGAGCAGCGCAGGACTCCGGTGGTGACGGTCAGCAGCTCGTGGAAGGCCGGGCGCCGGGGCCGGTAGGGGTCGAAGCCGTGGCCGCGCGCCCGTGCGGCGAGGCGGGGGAAGTCGAGCACCTCCACGCCGGGCGGTGAGCCGGCAGTGGGGCGGTAGGGGACGGCCGTGATGCCGTCGGCCGCTCCGCTGTCCCCTGTGTGTCCGTTTCTCTTCATGGCGTGTCCTAAGTGTAGGGGATGGCCTTCCTGTCGCCGCCTTAGCGTTGGGGTGCGAGCAGGTGGCGATGACGCGCCGGAACAGCGAGCCGCCGGAGAAGCGGCGCTCCCGGATCCGTTGCCGCTCGGCGACCGAAAAGCATCAGTGAGGGCCGGTGGTCCGGTCCGTGTGAAGGAGGGCTGCCGTGCGGCTGATCATCGGGATGACGGGAGCGACCGGCGCGGTGTTCGGCGTCCGGCTGCTGGAGAACCTCCAGCGGCTGCCGGAGGTCGAGACGCATCTGATCTGCTCACGCTGGGCCCGGTCGACCATCGAGCTGGAGACGGGACGCTCGGCGCGGGAGGCCGCCGCCCTGGCCGACCACGTCCACGCGCCTGAGGACCAGGGCGCGCCGATCGCCTCGGGGTCGTTCCGCGTCGACGGCATGGTCATCGTGCCGTGCTCGATGAAGACGCTGGCCGGGATCCGTACCGGTTACGCCGACGGCCTGGTGGCCCGGGCCGCCGACGTGGTGCTCAAGGAACGGCGCCGGCTGGTGCTGGTGCCGCGGGAGACGCCGCTGAGCGAGATCCACCTGGAGAACATGCTGGCGCTGGCCCGGATGGGCGTCCAGATCGTCCCGCCCATGCCCGCCTTCTACAACCATCCCGAGAGCGTCGACGACATCGTCGACCACATCACCGCCCGGGTCCTGGACCAGTTCGGCCTCCCGGCGCCCGCCGCCCGGCGCTGGCAGGGCATGCGCGAGGCCCGCCGGGAACGGCCCGCCGCATAGGACCCCCGCGCGTTCGACAGCAACCCGAAGGAGCCTTATTCATGGCCTATGACGACCTGCGCAGTTTCCTCGACGCCCTGGAGCGGGAAGGCCAGTTGCTGCGCGTCACCGACGAGGTGATGCCCGAACCCGACCTGGCCGCGGCCGCCAACGCCGCCCCCCGCCTGGGCGACGCGGCCCCGGCGCTGTACTTCGACAACGTCACCGGCTTCACCGACGCCCGCATCGCCCTGAACGTCCACGGCTCCTGGGCCAACCACGCCCTGGCCCTGGGCCTGCCCAAGGACACCCCCGTCAAGCGGCAGGTGGAGGAGTTCATCCGCCGCTGGAACGACTTCCCTGTCGCCCCCGAGTGGCGCGAGGACCCGCCGTGGGCCGAGAACACCATGGACGGCGACGAAGTCGACATCTTCCGGGTGCTGCCCCTGTTCCGCCTCAACGACGGTGACGGCGGCTTCTACATCGACAAGGCCGCGGTCGTCTCCAAGGATCCCGAGGACCCGGAGCACAGCGGCAAGCAGAACGTCGGCATCTACCGCATCGAGGTCAAGGGCAGCCGCGAGCTGGCCCTCCAGCCGGTGCCCATGCACGACATCGCCCAGCACCTGCACAAGGCGGAGCAGGCCGGGGAGGACCTGCCCGTCGCCATCACCCTGGGCAACGACCCGGTGATCTCCATCGTGGCGTCCACCCCGATGAAGTACGACGAGAACGAGTACGAACTCGCCGGCGCCCTGCGCGGTGCCCCCGCCCCCGTCGCACCGGCCCCCCTGACGGGGCTGCCCGTCCCGTGGGGCGCCGAAGTGGTGATCGAGGGCGTCATCGAGGGCCGCAAGCGCGAGATCGAGGGACCCTTCGGGGAGTTCACCGGCCACTACTCCGGCGGCCGCAGCATGCCCGTCATCCGCGTCGACAAGATCTCCTACCGCACCCGGCCGGTTTTCGAGCACCTCTACCTCGGCATGCCCTGGACCGAGGTCGACTACCTGATAGCCGCCAACACCTGCGTACCGCTGTACCAGCAGCTCAAGGACGAGTTCCCCGAGGTGCGGGCGGTCAACGCCATGTACACCCACGGCCTCGTCGTCATCGTCTCCACCGCCAAACGCTACGGCGGCTTCGCCAAGGCCGTCGGCCTGCGCGTCCTGACCACGCCCCACGGCCTCGGGTACGCCACCACCGTCATCGTCGTCGACGAGGACGTCGACCCCTTCAACCTGCCCCAGGTCATGTGGGCGCTGTCGACCAAGATGAACCCCTCCGGGGACCTGATCCGCATCCCCAACCTCTCGGTGCTCGAACTCGCGCCGCAGGCACAGCACCCCGGCATCACCGACAAGCTCGTCATCGACGCCACCACCCCCGTCGCCCCCGACCACCGCGGCAACTACGGCAACCCGGTCCGCGACCTGCCCGAGGCCGCCGCCTGGCTGGACCGCCTCCAGCGACTCGCCGACCACCGCTGACCCGGGACCGCCGCCCGCTCCGGCCGTCCCGGCCCCGACCGCACAAGGAGCCTCATGTCCGACAAGACGCCCGGGAAGACCGTTTGCCCCCGCTGCGCCTACCCCGCGATCACGCGACTGTTCACCTCCCCCGTCCCCGGGGTGTGGGACGTCCTCCAGTGCGAGCAGTGCCTGTACTGCTGGCGCACCAGCGAACCGGCACGCCGCACGTCCCGCGCCGCCTACCCCGACGATTTCAAGCTGACCGCCGAGGACATCCGCGATGCCCCGGAGGTGCCCGCCGCACCGCCGCTGCGCGACGCGCGTTAGCCATCTCACGGCATCAGAGACGAGTCCCCCCCTTGTGTCAGGTAGCCTGACATAAGACTTTCAGTGGCTTCAGCAAGGAGAGAGCCTTGACCATCGAGTACGCCACCCGCTACCGGCGCGCCTCCCGCATACCCGCGGAACCGGGCCAGCCCTACTTCATCGAGAAGGGCGAGGGGGACCGCGCCCACCTGTTCGGCGACCTGATCACCATCTACGCCGGCGGCGAGCAGACCGAGAACACCTTCAACTTCTTCACCGTCGAAGGCCCCAAGGGCGACATCATCCCGGCCCACCTGCACACCGACACCCACGAGGTCTTCTACATCACCGCCGGCGCCGTCCGGCTGTTCGTCGAGGACACCGAGGGCAACCAGCAGGAGAAGCTGCTCACCCCGGGCGACTTCGGCTTCGTGCCCAAGAACTGCCGGCACGCCTACCGCATGGAGCGCCACCACAGCCAGGTCGTCGGCGTCGCCGCCGGCCCCGGCGGCACCTTCGAGCGGTTCTTCGAGAACTTCGGCGCGCCCGCCGAGCAGCTCGGCCTGCCCGCCAAGCCGGTCATCCCGGAACCTCACAAGTTCGCCGGCGTTCCTGAGCAGTACGACGTGCGCTTCCTGCCCGACCACCAGTGGCGGACCCGGTGACGGCGGCCGGGCCCCTGGTGCGGGAACTGATCGCCGCGCCGCACCCCGACCGCGCTGCCCTGCCACCGGCCGATGAAAGGGAGCCCGGCGTCCGTCAGCTGCGCGGCGTGCCCTACCACGTGGCGGAAGGCAGCCGCCCACTGGAACTGGACCTGTGGTTGCCGAAAGACGACCCGGCAGAGCCCGTTCCGCTGGTGCTGTTCGTCCACGGCGGCTCCTGGCGCCGGGGGCGGCGCGATGACATGGGCCTGCGCACCCGCACCTGGGATCCAGGACCGTTTGCGCGCATCGCGGCTGCGGGCTGCGCCGTCGCCAGCGTCGACTACCGGCTCAGCGGCGAGGCCACCTTCCCCGCCCCGCTCGACGATCTGAACGCCGCACTGCGCTGGCTCACCCTGCGCTCCGCGGAACTCGGCATCGACACCCGGCGGACGGTGGCGTGGGGAGAATCCGCCGGCGGACACCTCGCCGCGCTCCTCGCCCTGACCCACACCACCCCGTCCCTGGCCGGCGCCGTGATCTGGTACGCACCCAGCGACCTGACCACCGCACGCGGCTGCTTCACCCCCGACGACCCCACCACTCCAGAAGCACTCCTGCTCGGCGCGGCCCCGGCCACCGTCCCCGAGCATGCCCGCGCAGCCAGCCCCCTCGCCCAAGCCCACCCGGGCGCACCGCCGTTCCTCCTCGTCCACGGAAACGAGGACACCCTGGTGAGCTGCTCACACAGCCAGTCCCTCGCCGCCGCACTGGAAAAAGCCGGGGCGCCGGTCGAACTGTGGACGGTCGCGGGCGCCGACCACGGCTGGCACCGGCTGCCCGACGCCCAGGTCGAGGAGATCTTCACCCACTCCCTGGCCTTCGCCCACCGCCTCATGACCTAACGGACAGGTGGTCCCCGGTCACGCATCCACGACCCCCGCACGCCTCACCTCCCCTGACGGGCAGTGGCCTGCGGATACAGGGAGCCGGTCGAGCACTCGGCCGGTAGATGGTGTTGAAGTCCCCTCGGGGCCCTGGTGCCGTACGGCACCAGGGCCCCTCGACGTGTGAAACACAAGAGGTGAAAGTGACAGAAGAAAACCCCCGCAGCCCCGCCGGCCCTCTCGAAGACGACGACTACCCCGCGTACACCATGGGCCGTGCCGCAGCGATGCTCGACACCACCCCCGCCTTCCTGCGCGCCCTCGGCGAACACCGCCTGACCACCCCGCTGCGCTCCGAAGGCGGCCACCGCCGCTACTCCCGCTACCAACTACGCACGCCACCCGCGCCCGCGAACTCGCCGACCAGGGCACCCCGACAGAGGCCGCCTGCCGCATCATCATCCTCGAAGACCAGCTCGAAGAAGCCCAGCGCATCAACGAACAACTGCGCCACCCCGTCAGCCGGCCCGAGCCCAAGACCGGCGCTTGACCCTCCCGGCTGGTCTTCTGAGTAGGACTCCGTTAGGTCTTCTCCTTCTCGCTGTTCGGGAGCATGTTGGGTGTGTGGACAGGCGGCATGTCGATGAGAGGCGTGCCGAGTTGGCGGAGTTCGCGGCCGATGTGTTCGCGTCGGTCCCGCGGCGGGACCAGCGTGCGAAGGGGGACTGCTATCTGCGCGGCCTGATGCTGGGGGGCGGCGCAAGTCGATTCAGGCGATGGCTGGCCGGTCCGCGGACGGCAACGAGCAGCACCTGCAGCAGTTCGTCAACCAGTCCACCTGGGACCCTCTGCCGGTCAGGCGGCGGATCGCCGAACGCATGACGGCGCTGATCAGCCCCGAAGCGTGGGTGATCGACGAGGTGTCCTTCCCCAAGGACGGAGGGATGTCGGTCGGAGTGATCCGCCAGTACTGTGGCGCCCTGGGCAAGCGGGCCAACTGCCAGGTCGCGGTGAGCGTGCACGCCACGACCGCGACGGCCTCCTGTCCGCTGCAGTGGCGCCTGTTCCTTCCCGCGGAGTGGGCCGACGATCGCGAACGCCGCACCGTGTGCCGGGTGCCGACCGATGTCGAGCACCGGGAGAAGTGGCTGCTGGCACTGGACATCCTGGATGAACTCGCCGCCTGGGGCATCCCGCCACTGGTCGTGCTCGCCGATGCTGCGTACGGGACCAACGCCGCCTCCCGCACCGCGCTCACCGATCGTGACCTAGACTATGTGCTGTCCATCGGCTCCGGGGTCACGGCCCGCACCTTCGCAGCGGTCCCCGAGGCACCCGCCCGCAAGGGTGCCAACGGCTGCTGGCCCCAGCCCCGCTACCGCCAGCCCCCGCCGACCGTGGCCGCGCACGCCGCCGGCCCGGGGCGCCGCGGCTTCAGCGAGGTCACCTGGCGCCAGGGCTCCCGCGGCCCGATGCGCTCGCACTTTGCGGCCTTGCGGGTCCGCCCGGCCGGCACCTCCATCATCCGGCCGCCCCGGACCCGAGCCTCGGCCGAACAAGGCTGATGGGACGGCATCCTGCCCGACCTGTGGTTACTGGCCGAGTGGCCGGCCCGAGCGGAGGCGCCCACCGAATACTGGTTCTCGAACCTTCCCGGCGAAACCGGGCTGGAGGACCTGGTGCACGGAGCGAAGCTGCGCTGGCGCATCGAGCACGACCACCGCGAACTCAAGCACGGCCTGGGACTCGACCACTTCGAGGGACGTTCCTGGCCGGGCTGGCACCACCACGCCACCCTCGTCACCGCCGCCCACGCCTTCCTCACCGAACAGCAGCTCGCCCCAAAAGTGCCCATACCGGCCTCACCCTCTACCGCGTCCTTGACCTCCCCCAGGACGCGCTGAGGTGCTGGACCGGTATCTGCGCCACCTGCCAGCGCCCGCTACCCCTCCCCCACCAGCGGCAAGCAGCAAGATCCCCCGAGACCTAACGGAGTCCTACTAAGAGGGTGTTTGGTCTGACAGTGCGAGCGAATGGGCTGCCTGTTCGTCACTACTTCCGTGAATGCCGAGTCGTGTAGTGCGCCGCTCGGCTGAAGAGACCCCTGAGCCGCCCCAAATGCCGGTCTCATGCATCTCAGCCTGTCTCATCCTGCGATGTCCCCGGGGCTGCCGACCCACCCGGACGGTCTGGTCGCCGCCCGGCGGCCGCGGTACGCCTACACCATGACACCGCGACCGCCTTATCCCACCGACCTCTCGGACGAACGCTGGGCGCTGATCGGCCCGACGCTGGAGAACTGGCGGGCCGCACGCCACCGCCGCGCGCTGCACATCGCCCCGCCGCCCTGCACGACCTGCGTGAAATCCTCAACGCCCTGCTCTACCTGGACCGCACCGGCGCTCAACGGCGCTATCTGCCCCACGACTTCCCGCCCTGGCAGACAGTCTATGGCTACTTCGCGCTCTGGCAGACCGACGGTGTCATCGACCGCCTGCACGGCCTGCTGCACCGCCTGGCCCGCGAGGCCGACGGCCGCGACGGCCAGCCCAGCGCCGGCGCGATCGACACCCAGAGCGTGAAGACCTCCGCCAACGTGCCCCTGAGCGGCCAGGGCACGGACGTCGGCAAGCGGATCGCCGGCCGCAAGCGTGGCGCCATCACCGACACGACCGGCCTTCCGCTGGCCCTCCTCGTGCTGGCCGCCGATGCCTCCGACAGCGCAATCGGCCTGCGCCTGCTCGACACCGCCCACGACCGCTTTCCCCGGCTGCGCACGCTCTGGGCCGACAGCGCCTTTCGCGCCACCTGCATCGAGCACGCCGCCCGGCTCGGCATCGCCGTGGAAGTGGTCCGACGCACTCCGGGCAGCCGGGGCTTCGCGCCGCTGCCCCGCCGCTGGACCATCGAGCGCACCTTCGGCTGGCTCATGATGTTCCGCCGGCTCGCCCGCGACTACGAGACCCTGCCCGCCCGCTCCACCGCCCTCATTCAACTCCGGATGAACGACTTGATGGCCGCCGCCTCACCGGCGAGTCCACCCCTACCTGGCGAGGCACCTAGAGCATCACAAAGCTCGTAAACCGGGATGAAACATCAGAATGAAGCACCCACTTAGTCGCTCCCGCCCCGTTCCCCGAAGGCCAGCCGTGAGTGGCACAGTCCCTGGCCGTCGGTGCAGCAGGCACGGCCCTCCTGCACATCGAGCGCGCCCACACGGGACACGGCACCTGGCAGCAGGCACACACCTGGATCAAGAGCGCCATCGCTACCGACGTCAGTGCCGCCGACACCACCGGCCTCTACCTGGGCGCCCCCGCTGTCGCCCTCATGCTCAACTGCGCCGTCACCACCGATTCGGCCCTCTACCACGACGCCCTGGCCGCAGTGGACCAACACGTCACCGCGCTCGCCCACCGTCGCGTCGACGCCAGCCAAGTCCGCATGGCCGACGGCCGCCGACCCGCCTTCCACGGGTACGACATCTTTCACGGCCTGACGGGAATTGGGGCCGACGCCGTGAATACGGAATCCGGCCATGCCGACACCAGGCAGCGCGGTTACCCGCGACGGTCGCGCGGTTTCCCAGGCAGCGATGGGGTCTGCCCTCCGGCGAACTGGTCGCACGCCTTGACTCTACGGCTCGGCGGCTGGATCAACCACGCGCTTGGCGCGGACATTTCTCCAAGACGCGCCGCGCCGGCCGCGGGGAGGGTGATGGCGTCACGAACCGAGCGATGGAGGCGTCATGGACGAGACGACCACCCCGCACGACCAACGTACCCACAGCCGCGCGGACGCGGCGCCGAGCGCTCCGCGCGGACGACGGGTGTGGAGTCGGCGGCGGATCATGCTGCTGGCCGCCGGCGTGCTGGCCGTCCCCCTTGCGGGCAACACGGTGTCCGTGCTCACGGAGACCACCGAAGCCTCCGGCGCACAGATCGTGCGCCTTCCCGGCGGGGACATCCACGTCATGCAGGACGGGCCGCCCGGCGCACCCACGGTGGTGCTCCTGCACGGCCTGGCCGGCTCAACAACATGGTGGGACCCCGTGCTGCCGGCCTTGCGGGACCGGCATGTGGTGCGGGTGGACCTGCTCGGACACGGCCACTCAGCTAAACCGGCCGACGGCTACGGCATCGCGGAGCAGGCACGCCGGGTTGGGGCCGTACTCGACCGGCTCAGGGTGCGCCACGCGACCGTGGTGGGGCATTCCACCGGCGGCGCCGTCGCCACGTCACTGGCCGAACAGCGCCACGGCCTGGTGTCCGGCATCGCGCTGATCGACACCGGCCCGCGGGCAAACGCATACCTCGGCGACAGCTTCACCGCCCGCCTCATGACCACACCGGTCATAGGGGAGGTGCTCTGGCGACTGCGCAGCGTCAGCACGATCCGCGACGCGCTGAGCACCGCGTTCACCCGGAAAGTGCCAATCCCCGACCGGATCATCGCCGATGTCCGGGGCATGACCTACCGCAGCCTCACCGCGACCAGCGAGGCGTCCGACGCGTTCCTGAAGCAACAGCCTGTCCCCGACCGGCTCGCCCGCCTTGGCCTGCCGACCCTGGTGATCTTCGGCTCCCAGGACCGGCGATGGCAACCGTCCTCCGCCCAGGACTACCGTCGAGTCCCCCACGCCCGCATCGAGATCCTCGACGGTGTCGGCCACACACCCATGTTCGAGGACCCCGACACCACCGGAGCCCTCCTGCATGGCTTCGCCCTCGCAACCGCGCCACGCTGACCCGGCATCACCACTCATCCAGGAGGCCAACCGGAATACATCAGAAACATGCCGTAGCAGCATCTGAACGCATCAGCTTCGTCGGCGGGCTGCCGGGCCGCGTGAGGCGGCGTGCTAGGCAACCGCGTCGACACCGGGGCGTGCGTACCGTTCCAGGGAGCGGACGGAGGCGTGGCGGGCGGGCGAGCAGCATCGGCATGGACGTGCCGTTCTCCGCGTCGTGCGTCAGCGCACTGTGCCTTAGTAGTGCGGTTTCGCACCCGGGCCTGTTCAGGTGGGCGGTAGTGACCGGCTCGCGGGCGGCCTCAGGTACGGGCACACCAAGGCCCGCAGGCCGCGGGCGTAAGCGGCCATGGTGTCGTCGGCCTTCAGGGCCCGCCGCGCCGGCCGCGCTCGCGGCCGGCATGGTGGGCACCAGGGAATTCTCCCGGTTCGCGCTCGGCCTCGGCTGGATGAGGGCGCGCACCGGCGTCCCGATGGCACTGCGGCTTGTTTGTTCCGGGCGTGGTCCCGGCGGCGCGATCAGTAGGAGGACGCCGAGTTGTTCTCGGCCCAGAGCTTCTCGGCGTCGGAGCCTGCCGGGGGCGGCACGAGCCCGTTGATCATCCAGAGGTCATCGCTGGTCTCGTCGATGTGGAACTCCCAGTGCAGCCCTGCGGTCCGTTCGAGATGGGGCTGCAGCATGCCCCTGATCCATTGGGCGGTCCGGCGCCGGCTCCGCTGGTCGGGGTTGCGGCGGGCGATGTGGTCGATGGTGATGCGGACCCCGGCCGGGGCGGGCTCGCCGCCGACGTAGAAATCCTCGGGCCGGGTCTCGCGGAAGAGCGTGACCACGTAGAACCTGGGCAAGCCGACCTGTTCGTAGTGGTCAGCGATGTGGGAGGCGAGTCGGTGCTTCTGCGCATCGGTGAAGGTTCCGGGTGTGTGGTGAATGGTCCACAGCGGCATGGCGGTTACTCCTCGAAATGTCGGGACGGGGCGTCAACGGGCGGCCGAGAACGCCAGGCGTTCCACGGGGCCGGACAGTGCCGCCTTGGCGGCGGCCGAGGCATCGTCCGCGAGCACCTCCGTGGCCTCGGCCTCCAGGCCGTCGACGATCCGCGCGGCCACCTCGGCCGGCGTCGCCTTCGGCAGTTCGAAGGCGGAGGTCATCCCGGTGTCGATGAACCCTGCGTGGACACCGACGACCTGGGTGTTCTGGTGCCCCAATTCGAGCCGGAGCGAGTTCGTGACGGACCACGCCGCCGCCTTGGACGCGCCGTAGGCGCCGCTGCCGGCCAGCCAGGACAGCACGGAGTGCATGTTCACCAGTGCGCCCCCGCCGTTCGCGGCCAGGATCGGTGCGAACGCTCGTGCCACCCGCAGCAGCCCGAAGACGTTGATGTCGAACGTCGCGGTGACGCGTTCGAAGTCACCCGTGAGCAGTGGAGCCGGCAGCAGGACTCCAGCGTTGTTGAACACGATCTCGGCATCGGCGGCGGCCTCCGTGAGGGCGGCGGCCGACGCCGCCGAGCGGACCTCCAGTTCGGCGGTAACCACCTCCGGGCGGTTGTCGGTGTACGGCGAGCGCGCGGTCGCGTACACCTTTCGCGCCCCGCGTGCCAGCACCTCGTCCACCAGCGCCGCGCCGAGCCCCCGCCGGCCCCCGGTCACCACAACCACCCTGCCTGCTACTGCAACCACAGCATCTCCCACCTGGATAACGAGGTCGTTAGCGAGATGGAAGCACGTCCTGCTGGATAACGCAATCGTTAGTTACAATGGCGGGGTGGTGATGAACTTCGAGGAGCGGCTGCACGACCGGGACGCGTGGTCGGTCGGTGACGGATGCTCGGCGGGGCGGGTGCTGGACCTGCTCAGCACCAAGACGGTGTTCCTGGTGGTACGCGAATGCTTCTACGGCACCACCAGGTTCGAGGACTTCGTGGAGCGGATCGGGGCCTCGGCACCCGCGGTGTCACGCGCACTCAAACAGCTCAAGGCCGCGCAGATCGTCGCGCCCGTTCGCTACCGGGAACCGGGGAGCCGGGCCCGCGACGAGTACCGGCTGACCGAGGCCGGCGAGGACCTGCTGCCGGTGTTCCTGTCGCTGATGCAATGGGGCGACAAGTACCTACAGGACGACCGCCCGCCCCTGACGTTCGTCGAGGCCGACACCGGCCGTCCGGTACGGGTTGGCGTAACCGCCGACCCGGCGCCGGAGGCAGCGTCCGACGACATCGAGATCCGGCTGAACCCCGCCTGGCGGCGCAGCTGAACCGGGCCGCCCGGCGACCAGACCGATCCCCGCCCGCTGTCCACCGATCGGTGGACACAGGACCGCCCCCTTGGTTGTACTACCGCGCCTTCGCAGCTGGAAATCTGGAGGCATGGGAGAAACAGCAATACGGGCGCGGGGCTTGTGCAAGAAGTACGGTGACCACGTCGCCGTCAACCACCTCGACCTTGACATCCGACGGGGCGAGATCTTCGGCATTCTCGGGCCGAACGGTGCGGGCAAGAGCACCACCGTGGAGATCCTGGAAGGCCACCGCAGCCGCGACCGCGGTGAGGTGGAGGTGCTCGGAGAGGACCCGGGGCGCGCCTCGCGGCGGTGGAAGTCCCGTATCGGGATCGTCTGGCAGAACGAGGTCGTCACCGGCGAGCTGACGGTCGCCGAAACCGTACGGCACTACGCCCGGTACTTCCCCGACCCGCGCGACCACGAAGAGATCATCCACCTCGTCGGGCTCTCCGACAAGGCAGGCGCCCGGGTCAGTGGGCTCTCCGGAGGCCAGCGACGCCGCGTGGACGTGGCCGTCGGTGTCATCGGCCGCCCCGAGCTGCTGTTCCTGGACGAGCCGACCACCGGATTCGACCCGGCGGCCCGGCGGCAGTTCTGGCACCTGATCCGGTCGCTCGCCAACGACGGCACGACCATCGTGCTCACCTCCCACTACCTCGACGAAGTCGAGGCTCTCACCGACCGGCTGGCCGTCGTCGTCAAGGGCAAGGTCGTCGCCGAGGGCGACCCCGCCACCCTCGGCGGGCGCGCCCGCGCACGGGCAACCGTGTCCTGGCTCGCCCCGGAGGGGCCGAGGGAGTGCCACACGGACACGCCCACCAGCGTCATCCACGAGCTTGCGGCGCAGTTCACCGGCGAGGTCCCGGAGCTGGCGGTCAGCCGCCCCACTCTCGAAGACATGTACCTCGGCCTCATCAAGGAGCAGGAGGCAGCGGCATGACCCAGACTCTCGTGGGCGACCCGGCAGCCAACCGGCCACACCCCGTCGGCGGGGGCGGCAAGCTGCCTGGCGCCTTCCGGCTCGGGCTGCTCCGCGGCGGCCTGGAGCTCAAGCAGTTCTTCCGGGCCAAGGATGCGGTCGCGTTCACCTTCGCCCTGCCGGTCGTCATGATGGCGATGTTCGCCTCGATCTTCCACGACAAGATCCAGGGCGCAGGGATCACCGTCTCGCAGCTGTACGTCGCCGCGATGCTCGGCGCAGGTCTGATGTCGACCAGCTTCCAGTCCATCGGTATCGGCATCGCCACTGAACGGGACGAGGGCAACCTGCGCAGGCTGCGAGCCATGCCCATGCCGCGCAGCTCGTACTTCCTCGGCAAGCTGTGGCTAGTCCTGGTGACCGGTGTGGCGGAAACCACACTGCTGCTCGCCGTCGGCGTCGCCGTTTTCGACCTGGAGCTGCCCACGGCACCGGGCAAATGGCTTACCTTCAGCTGGGTGCTGCTCCTGGGCCTGATCGCCTGCGCGCTGCTGGGCATCGCGATGAGCAGCGTGCCGCGCGACGCGAAGAGCGCCACACCGATCCTGATCCTGCCCTTCCTCATCCTCCAGTTCATCTCCGGCGTCTACATCTCCATCAACAGCATGTCCGGCTGGATGCTCAAGGCCGGCTCGTTCTTCCCGCTGAAGTGGATGTGCCAGGGATTCCGCGCGGTCTTCCTGCCCGACCAGGCGAAGGTGCTGGAGCAGGCGGGAGACTGGGAGCTCGGCCGGGTCGCCCTCGTCTTGGGCGCTTGGTGCATCGGAGGATTGGTACTTTGCCTGACAACGTTCCGCTGGAAGAGCCGGCGCCACGGATGACCGTGCCCTCAGCGGCCCCACAGCCAGGCGTCCGCGCCCCACACGCGTGGCAGCAGAACGCCTGGATGTGGGACATTCACTTCGCGGTGGCGCTGCTGGCGGCGGAACTCTTCGTCGCCTTCTCGCACGGACCGGAGCCGTGGATCTCGCTGCTGGACGCCTGGCTGCTGCTGTCCGCCCCGCTGTACGTGGCCGTCGGGCGGCCCGCCCTCCTCCACGACCCGGAGAACTCCCCGCGCGCCCTCGCCTTCAGTACCGGGATGGCCGTGCTCTACACGCCCGCAGCGATCGTCGCTCAGGAGGCGTCCGTCGCCATGGTCGCCCTGGCACCGCTGTCTTACCTACTGCTGTCCCGCTTCCGGGCGATGACCTTCCTGCTGGTGTACAACTTCGCCCCGGCCCTCGGCTGGGCGGCCCTATGGTGGGACGAGCCGGGGCACTTCCTGCGCACCATGCTGATCGCCGCCGCCGTCGCCGGGTCCTCGCTGACCATCGGCGGGTGGGTGGAGACCATCGCCGCGCAGAGCTCCGAGCGCGCGAACCTGGTCCGCCGGCTCGAGGACAGCCGAGACGAAGTGGCCCGGCTCTCCGTCGCGCACGGCGCCTTGCTGGAGCGTGAGCGGCTCGCCCGCGAGATCCACGACACTCTCGCCCAGGGCTTCACCAGCCTCGTGATGCTCTGCCAGGCGCTGGAGGGCGAGCCGGACCACACCACCGAACGGGCCCGCCGCTATATCGATCTGATGCAACGGACCGCCCGTGAGAACCTCACCGAGTCCCGCTCCCTGGTCGCCTCCCTCACCCCTGCTCAGCTGGACAACAACTCCCTGGACGAGGCCGTAAGCCGCCTCGGCGAGCGACTGGCCGAGGAACTGGGTATCACCGTGGACATCCGGGTCACCGGCACTCCGCGCACCCTGCCACCCGCCGTCGAAGTGGTGGCCCTGCGCGCCTCTCAGGAGGCCCTGTCCAACGTCCGCAAGCACGCCGACGCCTCACACGTCGAGCTTGCCCTGACCTACACCCCCACCAGCCTGGAGCTCACGGTGCGGGACAACGGGCGCGGCTTCTCACCCACCGCCTCGGCCACGGGCTACGGCCTGCCCGGCATGCGCGCCCGGGTCATGGAGATCGGCGGTACGACACAGCTGACCAGCGCTCCCGGCGAGGGAACCCGGCTCAGCGTACGGCTGACCGCGGCGCCCTGTCCCGACAACGCCCACGTCTGTCCCGCACCGTTCCAGGAGACCAACCGATGATCCGCATCCTGCTCGTTGACGACCATCCTGTGGTGCGGGAGGGACTGCGCGGCATGCTCGACGTCCAGCCCGACCTGGAGGTGGTCGGCAGCGCGTCGTCGGGTCCCGAGGGCGTCGCGCTGTGTGCGCGCTTGAAGCCCGACCTCGTGCTGATGGACCTGAAGATGCCCGGCGGCGACGGCGTGGAGGCCACCCGGCAGATCCTCGCCGAGGACTCCGGCACCCGCGTCGTGGTGCTCACCACGTACGAGACGGACCGCGACATCCTACGCGCCGTCGAAGCAGGAGCCGCCGGTTACCTTCTCAAGGACGCCTCCAGCCGCGACCTCGCCGACTCCGCCCGAGCCGCTGTACGGGGCGAGACCGTGCTCGCCCCCACAGTGGCGGCGGCGCTCGTTTCGAAGCTGCGCGGTGGCGAGCCGGAGCGGCCGCAGCTGTCACAGCGGGAGCTGGAGGTCCTGCGGCTGGTGTCCGAGGGATGTACCAACTCCGAGGTCGGCCGCCGCCTGTTCATCGGCGAGAGCACCGTCAAGACCCATCTGATGAGAAGCTTCGGCAAACTTGGAGTCTCCGACCGTACCGCCGCGGTCGCCCGTGCGATGCAGCTCCGGCTGCTGCCGACGGAGTGACCGGGCGGCGGGCGCTCACGCCCCCGCGCCCGCCGCCCGGCTGCTGGCCTCCCGCCTCGGCCTCGCCAGTCCCCGGGCTTGAGCTTCAGCCGCGGCACACGGTGGGCGGGCCCGAAGACGCGTAGCGTCGATGGGAGCCGGGTGCCGCCGCGCTGCAGCCGGTCAGGCTGCCCGGCCTCTTCAGGAAGAAGCGTCGTCGAGCCTCCGCAGGTCGGCTCGGACAGCCGCGAGCATGCGCTGGTTGTTGGCTGCTCATGCGCTGCGCGTCCAGGTGGGGGCTGCCGCAGCGGCGTTCGTGGCCAAAACCCGGATGCCGGATTCCCGGTGGCCGGGAACATCTGCTCGGCCCTGTGCCGCATGAGAGCCTGCCTGACCGGTTTCGTATCCACGTGGCCCACCGCCCCTGATCTCTCCAGTGGGCCCTGCGGCGTGCATGCGCGGGGTCAGCCGTATTCGAGGGCCTTCGGGGCCTGTTGTCGGGTGCTGGCGAGGCGGTAGGGGTCGGTGCCGGTATCGGTGGTGTCGCCGCCGAAGGTGAGGCGGCCGACGATGGCAGCGCACAGTCGCGGATCGGTGAAGGTCTTGGTCGGTGGCACCGCCGTTCGCCACCAGGAAGGCGCGGTGGAATAGGGCCACTCGTCGGTGGGTTGCTGGATATTGATCACGTATATGCGCTGCACCGACAAGGAATCGCCATGAGTCAGTTGCCTCTTGATGCTGAAACCCGCCACGACGGGCGCCTCGAAGGGCGCACGGTCGTACTGATCGGCGGTGGTTCGGGCATCGGGCTGCGGGTCGCGCATCGTGCGGCCGCAGCCGGTGCTCACGTCGTCCTGGGAGGTCGCACGCCCGCGCGCCTGGCCGCCGCGGCGGAGCGGGTGGGTGACTCGGCGACCTGGCGGACCGTGGACGTCACAGACGGCGCCTCGCTCGCGGCGTTCTTCGCGGAACTCGACCGCGTGGACCACCTGTTCACCTCCGCTGCCTCCTACCAGGTGGGCCCGATGCTGGAGCTGAGCGACGAGGCGGCGGCGAGCCCGTTCACCTCCAAGTTCTGGGGGCAGTACCACGCCGTGCGACGTGCCGCGCCCAAGCTGTCGGCGGATGGCTCCGTGGTGCTGATGTCCGGTGCCGCGGGCGCCCGGCCCCCGGCGCCCGCACCCGCCTATGCCGCGTGCAACGCGGCGATCGAAGGACTCGGGCGAGGGCTGGCCCTCGAACTCGCACCGGTCCGCGTCAACGTCGTCTCGCCCGGCACCATCGACGGCAACCTCTGGGCGCAGCGTCCGGCCGCAGACCGTGAAGGCGCCTTCGCGCAGTACCGCAGGGACACGGTCCTGCACCGGCTGGGCACCGAGGACGACATCGCCCACGCTGTGATGTTCCTCTTCACCAATGGCTTCACGACCGGTTCCACCCTTTATCCCGACGGCGGCTACACCCTGCGGTGATTCCATCCGCGGGCCGGCGGATCGCGCCCCGGGCGTTCCGGCCTCGCGTTCCTCCGGCTTGGCCGCCACGATCTCTTCTCCGAACCAAGAAAGGGGTCTTCGTTCGGTGGAGCTGAGAACTGCGGGAACAGTGCGGATCGGGCCGAGGTGGGTCCTCCGGACCCGTCGAGGGCCGTGTTCCGCGCCCGGCAAGAAGCGAAGCCCGCCGTGGTCACATCACGGCGTCGGTCTGAAGCGGGCCCGCGGTGATGCAGAGTGTGCGGACGCGGACCGGCGCTTCCTGGTCGAGATAGAAGATGTGCATGAACGGGGCGCGCACCACCTGGTCCGGCGCGCTCTTCTTGGCCATGGTGGCCTCGCCGCGCAGCAGGCGGACGCCGTCGCCCGCGGTCCAGTACTCCGGCACCTCGTGGGTGATGTTCAATGGCTCGTCGAGCTTGACGAAGAACGCCTTGATGGCCTCCACGCCGTGGATGCGCTCGGTGCCGAAGAACATGTCGGTGTCCTCGGTCAGCGGCGCGAAACCCTCACCGAACTCCAGGCTGTCGATGGCGTCCATGAACTTCAGGACCCAGGCGGGAGCGGCCGTCACGTGTGCGGTCCCTGCCATCGTGTTGGTGTCCTGATCAGGCTGCTGCGGGCAGGGAGGCGAGGAAGGCGTTGATCCCTTCGGGGTTCTCGCGAGCGGCGAGGTGCGTGGTGTGCTTGGCCCGGTTTGCCGGCGAACCCGCAGATCGGATAGGTAGCGATTTCGGGTTCGACTTCCCTGGGCCTGGCCCCGTATGTAAGCCACATCCACCTCCGTACGAGGGGGGCGTGCTGCACGGGACGGGAACAAAAAACCGCTCCCGACCTGTTTTCGCAGGTCAGGGGCGGTTCTCTTCGAGCGGTAGCGGTGGGATTGAACCCGTCAGGATGACGCTTCTCACCTGCGGTTTTCTAGAAAGTCGGACAGAACCCACTGATTCGATCCAGCTGAGTCCTCCTCGATCCCACTCGAACCGGAACTGTGCTGCACGTGCAGCACACCCGCCACAGCCCGCGTCTGGAGGCTTCGCGAACTACGGGGCTGCGCCCTTTCGCCGAGACCACGCCTGCCGTCGTCAGTTCGCTCGCGGTGCTGCGCCGCGTTTCTGGCGGTAGTTGGGAGCCTGAGATCTACACCAAGTGGTCACAGTGAGTAATGGGTGAGGGTCGGTTCTCGGCTAGGAGGGGTGGGATCGGTGGCTTTAAATGGATGAACCGGAATACGTCCTTTGGCGCGGGGGCCTCGCGGAGGATGTTGCCCTCTGGTTCTCTCTCCGAGGAGCCCTGTTCCTGTCGGCGGCCCTGGTGACCTGCTCACCGAACCGTGCCCATTCCGAGCTTCCGTGCCCTCTGGTCTAGGCGCAATGCCGTGACTCTGTTGGCGATCTTGTGCATGGGCTGACAGGTCGTCTGTCCGGCGGTTCGCTGGAGCGAGGCGGGGTGGGTTCTCGGGGAGAGGGTTGGGGATGTCGTTGCGGGCCAGGAGTTACCAGCAGATCCCGACGCGGACGGTACTGACGGCATGGGCGGCGTGCCCGAAGGGCACTCCGGCGATGCTGATGCGGGATCGGCTGGATGTGGTGTTCGTCGACGAGGAATTCGCGGAGCTGTATCCGAGGGATGGGCGGCCGGGCTTGTCGCCCGGGCAGTTGGCGCTGGTGTCGGTGCTGCAGTTCGCGGAGAACCTGTCGGACCGCACGGCCGCGAACGCGGTCCGCACCAGGATCGACTGAAAGTACGCCCTGGGCCTCGAACTGGACGATCCCGGCTTCGATCACTCGGTGCTGTGCGAGTTCCGGGCGCGACTTGCCCAAGTGACGCAGCGGACCGGCTGCTGCAGGTGATGCTGCACCGGCTGACCGAGGCGGGACTGCTCAAAGCCGGTGGCCGACAGCGCACCGACGCGACCCACGTGCTCGCTGCGGTGCGCACGCTCAGCCGGCTAGAACTGGCCGGCGAGAGCCTGCGGGCTGCCCTGGAAGAGCTCGCTCAAGCGGACCCGGACTGGCTGCTGCCGCTGGTCGAGCCGGAGTGGGACAAGCGTTACGGGCGCAAGGTGGAGCTCGGCAAGATTCCCGGTGGGAAGGTCGGGGTCGTCGCCCTGGCCGAGGCTTTCGGCCGGGACGGACAGAAGATCCTCACCGCCGCGTGGGCGGCCGACACCCCGCCCCGGCTCCGGACGCTGACGCAAGTGGAGATCCTGCGCCGGGTCTGGCTGCACCACTACTATTGGGATGCCCGCGGGCATCTGCGCTGGCGCGACGGTCACACGCTGCCGCCCGCCTCCCTGCGGTTCGACTCCCCGTATGACACCGATGCACACTACTGCGTCAAGCGGGACACAGCCTGGTCCGGCTACCGCACCCACTTCACCGAGACGTGTACCTCAGAACTGCCGGAGGTGGTCGTGCACGCGGCCACCACGATCGCCCCGGTCCAGGACAGCGGACTCACCGCCCAGATCCACGACGATCTCGCGGCGATCGACCTGGCCCCGGCCGAACACGCGGTCGACGCCGCCTACGTCAGCCCCACGCAGATCGAACGCGCCCAGCGGATGCACGGCATCACCCTGCTCGGCCCGGTCGTGCCCGACTACAGCCACCAGGCCAAAAGCGGGGCCGGGTTCGATAAGGCCGCCTTCACGATCGGCTGGGAAGACCGTCAAGCCACCTGCCCTCAGGGCAACCCCAGCCGGGAATGGCGGCCCCTGCGTATCAGCGGCCACGACTACATCCAGGTCAAGTTCGACAAAGCCACCTGCCAGGCCTGCCCCGTCCGCCCACAGTGCACCGACGCGGTCAGCGCTCCGCGCTCACTTGCGCTGCTGCCCACCCGCGAACTGCACGAGATCCAGCAGCGCAACCGTCTCGATCAGCACACCAAGACCTGGCAGCGCCGGTACGCGATCCGTGCCGGCATCGAAGCCACCCTCTCCCAGAACGTCCGCGCCTGCGGTCTGCGACGCACCCGCTACCGCGGCCTGCCAAAGACCCACGTCCAGCACATCCTGACCGCACTGGCCTGCAACGTCACCCGCGTCGCCGACTGGATCGCCGACCCAGTTCGCCCCCGGCGGGCACCCAGCCACTTCCACGCCCTCTGCATCGCCCCCAACTGACCCCGACAAGATCGCCAACAGAGTCATGCCGTTGCGTTATGTGTGTGGTGGTCTTGGTGTGTGGATGGCGATGGTTTCGGTCGGGGCCTGGGTGGGCTGGGGCCAGTGGTGGTGTTCGGCGCGTTTGAGCCGGTAGTTGGACACCTTGCGTTTGATGACGCGGGGCTGGCTGCGGGGCCGTCGCGGCGGCAGCAAGCGGGCCAGGAGGTCGTCACGGAGGTGTCCGAGTGCGGTGACCAGGAGATCAGGGGGAAAAGACGCCCGGTGTAGTGGTGACACTCCGCCGGGCGGCCCGCAGGGTGTCGGTGAAGGAGATGCGGTCGGGATCGACGCCGTGTGTGGCCGCGGTTCTGGCCATCACTTCGCGCAGAGCGTGGTGGACCAGCAGGTGGGCCCAGATCTGCCGGCGTACTCCGTCGGGCGTCTTGCTCGCCAGCACCACCCGGGCACCGCGCTGGTGGATCTTGATCTCACCGAGGACGGACTCGATCTCCCAGCGTTCTCGGTAGAGCTCCGCCAGCTCGCGGGCCGGATACCGCCCGGCGTTCAGCAGGTCGGTGACCAGTTGGTATCCGTCCGGCTCGGCACCGGGAACCCCTTGGAGCCGGTAGGCGATCACCCGCACCCGCACGGGATGGTTCTTCTTGCCGTCGGTCTGCGCATGGATCGCGGAGAGCCAGGAGCCGTCCGGCAGGCGCTGCTGCACCGGCAGTACCCGGTTGGCCGGCACCCACCACAGGTTCTGGGCCCCGGCGACGTCCCCCCGCCACCTGCGGTGACAGCAGCTAACCCCTCACGTACCCCGAGCCCATCTGTTCCCCGACCAGTCGATCTGCCCCGCAGAGGCATTCACGCCTCGCGCACAACGATGGGAGGGGGCCGCACTGCACAAAGTCACCTTCGGAGAGGCCAACAATGCAGGCGCGCAACAAAAGGGTGCACGAAAGTGCAGCACAGTCCGAGTGCGTTTGAGCGAACCCAAAGAAGACTGAGGTGGTTACTTGAACAGACCGGATAACATGCAGAGACAGGAGAGACTCCTCATCGGTTACTCCCCGGCCCGCTGCGTTGTGGGCCGGGGGTGTCATACGTTGACATAGCACCGGAGAGGGTTCCAGTCTTTTCAGGGCCTTTCTCGTCTGCCGTGGGCGAATGCGTGGGGGGGAAAGCCGCAGCAAGCGAAGGTCGCGGATCGTCCCGTTGTCATTCCGCAGGCCGAGCGCGCCATTGCGCACTACCTGACCGCCCACCAAGTGGATTCGCCCACGCCCGCCGCGCAGCCTGCGGTACCGCGCGCTTGCGGCCCGCAGGGGGCGTTGTCCGAGGTCGGCTGGGAGCGTCCTCCCCGCAGGCGTGGTGCCCCCGTCCCGCAGGGGTAGGCTCGCGAAACGGTAGTCGTCCGCCGCAGGCATGGGCGGAAGACGCCGGAGACCCCGCCAGACGCCCTCTTGCATGCCGGTGACCGGGACGCACTCCAGGCGCGGTGTTGCAGGGGCTACGCGATACCCGGAGCGTCTCTCCCTCGTCTCCCGCGCGGAGGAGAATCCACGGTCTCGGGTACACCGACAACCGAAATCCGTGCAGCATTGGAGGGTCTAACGGTCACATGAGGTATCGCACAATTCAGCGCCGATCTCGGTTGTACGTCGGGGCAGCTCAAAGCCCGCGATCCCAGCCGTATTTGCTGCTGATGCGGCCGGCGCGATGTGGCGCAGCGCCGCAGCGTGGTAAGGAACGGTCTGCTCAGGGATGCCGTCGAAAGGGAACCGCATTTGTCGGGCTCGGCGTTGTGCGGTTCGCCGTCCCACGCGTGAGCCCGGTAGAAGATGCCGAAGCGGGGGTCTTCTCCGGGGGCACGGTGATCGATGACGTGGGCCAGTTCCAGGTGGTCCGGGTCGACCCGTACGCCGATCTCCTCCCATCCTTCGCGGACGGTGCCGTGGTCGGTGGGTTCGTCTGCTTCGAGGTGGCCGGAGGGGACCTGCCATTGCCCGGAGGCGTATCCGCCTTGGCGCAGGCTGAGCAGGACCCGGCTGTCGCGGATCAGCAGCAGGTGGACGTCGATGATCCGGCGGTGGCGCTGGACGGTGAGGGGTGCTGTCACGGTGAGGGCGTTTCTCGTGAGTCCGGTGAAACCACCGATTACGGCGCGGCCGCGGGGGCTGGCCGAGTCTTTTGCGCCCTTCGGAGGAACAGGTCAGCCGGGTTCGGTGTCCAGGAAGGCTTCGGCCTGGTCCAGGCGGAGGCGGACTTTCCTCATCACTGGGTGTGAGAGCCGCGTGAGGAGCTGTGCTGCACGGTGCGGGTCTTCTTGTCCCAGTTCCAGGTGCCGACGATCCGGCCGGCGAGGGTGATGGCGGCGTGGACTTCGCCGATCGGGTTGAACACTTGGGCGTGGTGAGCTCCGTCTCGGTAGCGGTCGAGAGTGGCGAAGTACCCCTTCAAGCCGGGGTCTTCGAAGGCGAGCAGCCGTACATGGTCCGCTGGTAGGGGTGGCGCGGCGCGGATTTGGTCGATGTCCTCAGTCAGTGTGAGGAGGTCGTCGAGCAGCCCTTCGACGCGCACATGCGTGATGGCGGGGCGCAGGGTGGCCAGGGCGGGGGTGATCTCGGCTTGGCTGAGCCCCGTCCACCACAGCAGGTCCGCAGTGGAGGCCGGAGCGTAGGCATGAAGGTAGCGGCGGATGAGGCGCGCGGTCGCAGCGGTGATGTCGGGGTCGGCGAGGAGGGTTGCCGGGTGGGCATGCTCGATCAGTGCGAACTCGCGTTGCTCGCGGTGAGGGAGCAGTATTGCGGCAGGTGGTCCGGCCAGACTCCCAGGCCCACTTGATGCCCAGCCGCACCGCTTCAACCGCCGGTTGGGACTGCTCCTTGAGCATCCGGCCTTGCAGGTCGCGGTAGGCGAGCGGCCCGCCGGCCAGGGCCCCTTGGCACTGGATGCTCGTTCTTTCCAGGTTCTTGCGGCTCAGGCCGTGGCGGCGGGCGGTGGCCAGGGTGGCGCCGAGGCGGAGGCGCAGCGTGGCGGCGTGGGCGTCGGCGGTGCCCGGCCACTGGGAAGGCGACCTGATCATTGGCAAGGACAGCGCCTCCGCCATCGGCACCCTGGTCGAGCGGGCCACCCGCTACGTGATGCTCGTCCACCTGCCGGACGGCCGCAGCGCCCAGCAGGTCCGCGACGCGCTCCAGGAGACTGTGCGGCACCTTCCCGCGCATCTGAAGCGGTCCCTGACCTGGGACCAGGGCAGCGAAATGAGCCGTCACCACGAGTTCACCATTGCCACGGATGTGCCGGTCTACTTCTGCGACCCGGCCAGCCCCTGGCAGCGCGGCTCGAACGAGAACACCAACGGCCTGCTGCGGCAGTACTTCCCCCAAGGCACCGACCTGGCCGCCCACACCCGTGAACACCTCGGCACCGTCGCCGACCAGCTCAACCGCCGCCCACGCAAAACGCTCGGCTGGGAAACCCCAGCCGAGCGCCTGCATAAACTACTCACGGCCTGAGCAACACGACCACGTGTTGCGATGACCCCTAGAAACCGCCGCGCGGCGTCGGGGCCCTCCGCCGTACGGCGGTGCTCGGTCAGCGGCGGGGCGCCAGCGGGTGAAGAGGCACTCGCTGTCTTCTACGCCGATGCTGAAGGGTTGGGCGATGCGGTCGAGGGAAACGGCTTCGCCGGGGGCGTGGATGGTGTAGCCGCACCGGGTGTAGAAGACGGTCAGCCCTGCTCGCGTTCCTCGGCCAGCAGTTCGTCGCACAGTTCCGTCAGCTCCCACGCGTGCCTCTGGAGCGCTTCCACGACCTTGGTCAGCTTCTTCTCCCGCTTGGCGCCGGCTGCCGTGCCGTCGTGGTCGACGACGATCTCGCCGATGAAGCGGGAGAGGTGGTTCAGCACCGGGGTAGTCAGGCGGAGCTGACTGATCGCGTCGAGATCCCGTCCGGCCACCGGCCCCGACTTCGTCGGAAAGCCGTCGGGGCGCCGCTCGGTCGTACGAGTCTGGGTCAGCCGCAGGGAGGCGGCCACCAGCCGGGCCATCTGGACACTCTGCGGCCCCACCAGCGGGGCATCGGCGTCGGCCGGGCCGGGCGGGGCGTCCCCGGGGAAGCCCACCACGCTCGCCCCGAGCAGCTCCAGGATCTCCTCGGTGCACCGCTTCGGCCGTGCGATGCCGCGCTCGTCCAACGGCAGCACATCGAAGGAGTCGTGATCGGGGGCCGGCAGCCCATACGGCGGGTAGTGCCGTACCACCGTCACCGGCGAGCCGAACTCCCGCGCACAGGTCCGCACCAGACTTTCGGCCGCGTTGATCAGCCCTGCGCCCAGCTGAAGATCGGTGGCGATCACCAGGTGTCCGCCGTCGTTGGTCGGCCACACGCGTAGCCGTACGTGCGTGCGGTGGCCGTTGATGTCCGGGAAGTGCCAAGCGTGATCGTCACGGATCGGCGACAGCCGCGTCGGGATCGGCAGGTCGGACATCGGCGGTCCTCTCGTCGTACAGCGGTCAGACGAAGACGCTAGCCAGCGGTGCGGACGCCCACGCCCGAACGCGGAACTTCGTCCAAAATTCCAGCTCGCTGAGGCTGAACTACCGCCGCTCGCCGGGCGTGCCCCGGCACAGCCCGAAGGGAGTCTTCATGCCGTCGAGGTATCCGGCCTTACTGAGCTGGCGCATCACCGTATTCAGCAGGGCCGCGCTCGTGTCGGCTGGCCACAGGCAGGGTTCTGCCCAAAACCGCCTCCAGCTCGGCCCGTGCCCCTGTGCGGCGCGATACTCCTCGATCCAGCCCAGAGCCCGCTCACGCCACGCCGGATCGCCTGTCAGCCGCGCGGCACGCTCCAGGACCTTCTTCTTGGTTCTCCACCATGGACGACCCGCCTGGGGCCCCAAGGTCTTCGTGAGAACGTCCATCCCGACTCCGGCCGTGATCTCTGGGCAGAGCGGGCAGTCCACCGCGGACGCTGTCCCGTCCCGTTCCAGGTTCGCTCCCGGGCAGCTCGGCGACCAGGGGGTAGGCAAGATGCGGTGAGCGGATCGGATTGCTGAATCCCGGGGTGTGTCGCCGCTGGCGGAGCTCCGGGCGTGATCGTCCCACTCTTCGTTGTCGGTGAGCGCGAGCAAGACGCGTCAGGCGCGGAGTTCGATCTGGTCGCGGATCGGGCGGACTCCTCCCCGGCGAGCTGAACGGAGGAGCCGCTTGGTCCGTGTCCCTGATAGGCACGGAGGGTTCTGTAGTTGTCTCGCCGTGTCGAAGACGGCTGGGATCCCGCCATTGCTCATGGCCATCGCCGTCGTTGGGTTCGATGACGCTGTGAGAGGAACCCGGAAGGTTCCGGGGATATGTCAGGGGTCTTTCCCCTCAGAGGGAGGAGAGTGGGGGCACGGACCGGTTTCGGTCCTGCGGCTCTGCGGGGTTCCTAGTGAACAACTCCCCCTCCGAGGGCCAGCGCAGAGCGATAGCGGAGATCGTTGAGGCGGTGCAGCAGGGCAGGCACTGGCGCGTTGGACACCTCCTGGAACGTTTCGTACTGGAGGATGCCGATCTTCCCGCGCTCTTGGCGCTACGAGAGGCGCTGGCGCACGACCTGTCCACCCGGCACCGCCCCTGACGGGGCGGCCCGGGTGTCGGCGGTGTTCTCGGTCTCCGCGGGAGGGGGCCGAGGGCGCCGCTGCATCAAGGTGGCCGGGGGCGGCGAGTCGCTGGTGTGGATCGTGCCGGGCCGCGGTGCTGCTGGGTGAGGGCGTCCTGCATCGTGGCGACCGGCTGGAACACCGCATCGAGTCCGGCCGCCTTAAGGATCCGCAGGTGCCAGGCCCGGGTGCAGAGCAGTGTCAGATGTCCGTGGGATTCCAGGGCGCGTCGGCGGGCCCGGCAGAGCACTGCGATCGCGGTGCAGTCGATGAACTGTGCCGACCGCAGGTCCACGACCACGCGAGCTGCAGCGGGGAGAGTCGCGGCGTCCAGCTGCGCCCGGACCTCGGGCGCGGTGGCCGGGTCGATGTCGCCGCGGAGTTCGACCACCGTGCAGCCGTGCAGTAGGTAGGTGCGTGCCACGCGGCCGGGGGCGGGGCGCCGGTCTCTGATGCCCATGACAGGTCCTGGTGCGACAGCCCCGTGGACAACGGAGCTTGGGGATCATCGAACGGTCACCGGGGTCTGGGGTAACGCCTGACCACCCTAGGCGGTGTCTTCAAATGATCTTGTGTGGTGGATCATGGGCGGGTGATACGTCGACATGAGCTGTCGGATGCCGAGTGGGAGTTCGTCCGG